>JBBTXU010000001.1:0-5928 GCA_038062155.1 Patescibacteria group bacterium
ATGATTTCGGCTGGGAAATCATAATGCGTGTTCTGAAAGGGGGATAGCGAACGTCTCCTTGATAAAAAAAATGTCATCTGTTAGAGTGGACTTTAATGACGATTGCGACACTATTACCATACGTCCAGATTACTCTGGGAGTTCTACTCATTGGAGCTATTCTTCTCCAACGTTCTGAGGCCTCTCTCGGAAGCGCCTTTGGCGTTGACTCATTCGGAGGAGCGCGTTTTTCCCGCCGGGGAGCTGAAAAATTCCTTTTTATCGCAACTATCGTTATTGCTCTTTTGTTCGTAGCTTCGACTTTCTTCGCACTTATTATCCGATAACACTTGTGCACCCGCGTGCGAGAAACGCGTTTTCTATCTCCTTTCTCTTTACTTCGTGAATATACAGAATATTATCCGGCATATTGTTGCCAAAAAATATACAGTCCCGCAGCTTGAAAAAGCGGCGCCTGCCCTTGAACGTTTTTCTGTAACCGAAAAGCTTATTTTCGGATTCTTTTTCGTACTGGCGGGAATAGCGTCTGTGGTACTTCTGTTCCAGGTGAACAAGTCATTTCTCGTAGCTATTCCAACTCACGGAGGAACTCTTATTGAAGGAATAGTGGGCCTTCCCCGTTTTATTAATCCGCTCTTGGCAATTTCGGATGCTGATAAAGATTTGGCCGCGCTTGTCTATTCAGGACTTATGAAAGCGACCCCAACAGGCGAGTTGGTAGCCGACCTCGCAGAAAGTATGAGTATTTCTCCTGATGGAAAAGTCTATACGTTTATCATTAAAGACAACGCCGCCTTTCATGACGGGGCGCCGGTAACTGCGAAAGATGTGGCGTTTACCATAGAAACAGCAAAAGATCCGCTTCTTAAGAGTTCCAAGAGAGCAAACTGGGAAGGAGTTGAAGTGGAAGTGGTGGGAGAAAAAGAAATACGCTTTATTCTCAAGCAACCCTACGCGCCATTTTTAGAAAATACAACGTTAGGCATTCTCCCCAAACACGCATGGAAAAATGCTACTGCCGACCAATTTGCTTTCAGTAATTTTAATATCTATCCTGTCGGCTCTGGGCCGTATGCGGTTGAAAGCGTGAAGCGCGACGGAAGCGGCCTTCCAATTCGCTATTCTCTCAAGAGTGTTAAGCGCTATGACATGCCTGGGCCTTATATTAACCGTATTGTCATTAGTTTCTATGCCAACGAGGAAGAGTTGGTGAAGGCCTATCGCAAGGGAGCGATAGAAGCGATAAATGGAATATCGCCGAACGTTGCTCGTGCCATTGAAAGCGAAGGAGGGCAAGTATTGCATACCCCGCTCCCCCGCGTGTTTGGAGTGTTTTTCAATCAAAATCAGCAATCACTATTTACGGAGAAGCCTGTCAGACAAGCGCTTGATATTAGTCTCTCAAAAGAGAGAATCATCAACGAAGTGCTTGAGGGATACGCAGTTGCAATCAATGGCCCCATACCCACTATAAACGCTGCAAAAGAAAATTCGCTTCTTGCAACATCAAGCGCTGAAGTGGCAATAGCGCTTCTTGGAAAAAACGGCTGGAAGATGGGGGAGGATGGCGTAATGGGCAAAAAGGGCAAGAAACTTTCCTTCTCTATTTCCACTTCAAATATACCCGAACTCAAAGCAACTGCGGAAATTATACGAGAGGAGTGGGAGAAGATTGGCGCTCAAGTTGAAATAAAAATTTTTGAATCTGGCGACCTCAACCAAAATGTCATTAGACCGAGAAAATATGACGCGCTTTTATTCGGAGAGATAGTTGGACGCGACCTTGACCTCTATCCGTTCTGGCACTCTTCCCAGCGAAATGACCCGGGCCTCAATATTGCCCTCTACGCCAATATCACCGCGGATAAACTGCTTGAAAGTTCACGAACTACGCTCAATGTTGCTGAAAGGGAAATTCAATATGAGAAATTCCAAAAGGAGATTTTAAGCGACGTGCCAGCCGTATTTACATACGCTCCCGAATTTATTTATGTGGTATCGCCGAGAGTCAAAAACATAGTACTGGGAAAAGTGACCGCGCCTCACGAGCGTTTTCTCGGCATAGAAAATTGGTATATAGAGACGGAGCAAGTCTGGCAGTTTTTCGCACGTAATCAATCGCCCGCAACAACTCAATAAAATAGTAACTTTTAATTAATACAATGCCTGAAGAAACAACAAAACCCGCGTTTGGAGCAGATAACAAGGACCATCGAAAGCCGTATCACACAGGAGATACGCGCAAAAAGTTTAAGCACGACAGACAAAGGCCTCACGGAGGGCATATGAGGCGTCCGCCCGCTCCTGTGACGATGGGAATGTCTCAGCCTAAAGAAGACCGCGCTTTCCCCCGAAAAGAAATAAAGCTTCCAGCGCTCGCACCAAACTCAATCCGCCTACTGCCTTTAGGGGGAGTGGAGGAAGTTGGGAGAAACATGCTTGTCGTTGAAACAAATGAGGATATTGTCGTTTCAGATATTGGTTTTCAATTCTTAGGCGAAGAAGAAGCGCCGGGAATAGACTATGTGCTTCCTAATGTCCGTTATCTTGAGGAACACAAAGACAAAATCCGAGGCGTGTTTATCACCCACGGCCATTTAGACCATATCGGCGGAATTCCCTACATCATCAATCGTATCGGTAATCCGCCCATATATACGGGAGAGCTCACCGCACTCATGATTAGAAAACGCCAAGAAGAATTTCCTGGCCTTCCCCCGCTTAACTTAAAAGTCATCAGTACCTGGGAGACAGTTCACCTGGGGAAACTCTCGTTGCGCGGATTCCCTGTTACTCACTCAATACCCGACTCGATGGGAGGGATTATTGGGACGGAATATGGAAATATCGTCATCAGCGGCGACCTTAAGCTTGAGCACGAAGACGGAATCCCAACGGAGAAAGAGCAGGCAACATTTGAAAAAATCGGAAAAGAAAAAAATATCCTCTTTTTCGCCGATTCCACCAATGCGGAGAGAACCGGTTTTTCTATTCCTGAAAAAGTGGTCAACCAAAATCTGGAAAATATCATCCGTGAGACAAAGGGGCGCCTTATTATCAGCACCTTTGCGTCTCAATTTGACCGCATGATAAGCATTATCAAGTCCTGCGAAAAATTAGGGAAGAAGGTGGTGACCGAAGGCCGAAGCATTAAAACAAACATTGAAATCGCCCGTTACGGTAAGCTCCTTGAAGTAAAAAAAGACACCATTATCCCCGTTGAAGATATTGGGAATTATCCGCCGGATAGAATTGTGATTATCGCAACAGGAGCTCAGGGAGAGGAGTTCGCCGCGCTCATGCGCATGTCAACGAACAAGCACCGCCATATCACGCTCAATGAACGCGATACGGTTGTTCTCTCCTCCTCCGTCATCCCGGGAAATGAAATTGACGTTCAGAAACTTAAAGACAACCTATACCGCCATGCCGGAAAAGTCATTCATTATCGAGCATCCGATGTGCACTCAACGGGTCATGGAAATACGGGCGAGCTTATCTGGATAAACCAAAAAGTTGGAGCTCGGTACTTTATGCCCGGCTACGGATATCACTCTATGATACGCAGCCACGCTCAAGCGCTCACGGAAGTGGGGTTTCCTAAAGAAAACATCATCCTGGCAGACAACGGAATGCTTATTGATATTGAAAAAGGAGAAAAAGTGACTATTCAAAAAGAAAAAGCGCCGACAAACCCGATGATGGTTGACGGATTTGCTGTAGGAGAAAGCCAGGAAGTGGTTATTCGTGACCGCAAGTCCCTTGCCGCAGACGGAATGTTCGTTATTATCGCAACACTTAATGTGCGAACCGGAAAACTGCGAAAATCTCCCGATATTATTTCCCGAGGATTTGTGTATCTTCGTGAGTCCCAAGAGCTTCTTCAACAAGCCCGCCTGTTAATCAAAAAGACAATTGAAGACACAGCCCAAGGAATGCAGCCCATTGACTTTGACTATCTTAAAAACGTCATTACGGAAACGGTAAGCGCCTATCTCTTCAAGAAGACGGCAAAAACTCCAATTGTCATTCCGGTCGTGTTAGGAATCTAATATATGTACCGCCTTTTCCCATCAACTCATAGAGGTAACCATTTCGTGACTATTTGCATTGCAAATCTTCTTCTTTCGTTTCACTATTTCCTGACGCTCTATATTCACTCCTCGTTTTTGAGCATATTTTTTCCTGAAAAGCTGGTTGGAATCTTCTATACCGCAGGCTCCTTCATCAACTTAGTTCTCCTCCTTCTTGCGCCTGCAATTGTGAAGCGAATTGGTACTTATGCGCTTGCGCTCATATCAATTGTCTTTGAGATATTTGCCATTGGGGTCTTCGCGGTAAGCAGCTCCCCCGCTCTCATACTCATTGCAACGCTTATCCACCTCGCGGTCGTCCCTCTTATTGTATTTTCTCTCGATATTTTCCTTGAAGAAGAATCAGTGGGGGAAAGCAAAACGGGGAGGATTAGAAGCTTTTTTCTTACTCTTTCAAACGCAACGCTCGTCATCTCGCCAGGTATTGTTGCCCTTCTCACGCCAAGAGGAGGGGTGACAAGTGAAAGTTTTCGAAATGTGTACCTGCTTTCCTTCCTTCTTCTCATCCCGGCGTTCCTTGTCGTGTTCCACGGATTAAAAAACATTAAAAAGCGTATTCCTACCCTTTCGTCAATGTGGGTAAAAACCAAAGAGTTTTTCTATAACAAGAATCTCCGCAATATTTTTGCCTCTTCGCTCCTTCTTCAGATTTTCTATTCATGGATGATTATTTATACTCCGATATATCTTCGCAATAATATTGGGTTCGACATACCAACCATTGGCGTGATGTTTACTATCATGCTTCTTCCTTTCGTGCTCTTTGAGCTGCCTCTTGGCGCCCTTGCCGACAAACAACTGGGAGAAAAAGAAATTCTTGTATTTGGATTCATCATTACTGCGGTCTCAACAGCAATAATGTCCGTAATTGGCATACCATCTTTTCTCCTGTGGACTACGGTCCTCTTTCTCACTCGCACGGGCGCAAGCTTTATTGAAGTAATGACAGAGACATACTTTTTTAAACACGTGAACGGAAGCGATACTGATGCCATTGGAATCTTTCGTCTTACCCGGCCACTTTCCTTTATCATAGGCCCCCTGATTGCAACAATTGCCTTATCATTTGGGCCAGAGCGTTTTATATTCCTCACTCTTTCTTTAATTATGCTCCTAGGACTCATTCCGGCAGCTCATCTTAAGGATACGAAATAGGCGTTTGATTTTCCCCTATATTACTGTTAAATACAGGGAGAGCTTTCTTTCACATATACAGACACAAGAAATTCCAAGGGAGGAATTATGCAAAAGTCCGTATGGACATATAACTTACAATACGTTGACCATCTTGAGGTTCAGGAGAAGCGTCTCAGTCCTTTTCTCAACTGCTCAGTAGTGAAAACGTCTGGAAATACCCTCTCCAAGCATCCTGAAGCCGAGGGAAGGTTCATCATTCCTTCATGGCAGGAGGTCAGCAGCGACTACACTGAAGCTGTTGAGAAAGTCTTTTTCGTGCTCTGGCAAACAAGAGCGTTTGAAAATTACTTGGAGGGAGAGCTTTACCTTGAGCGATGCCATGAAGAATCATGGATACTTGATATATTTTTGAGTATCGGGAAAAAGGCGCGCATCATCAAGGCTCAAATGGGACGCAAATATCAAGGGCTCTCGATTAACGACGCAAAAAATTCTTTTGCGTTCGGAGAACGAGGGCTTGGTGTCTTTGAGGCTGCGTGTATCATTTTGGGGAACCCCAGACGTTTCAGCAATGAAAATGACCTCGTACTTCTCTGCCCCGGAGACATATGCCTGGTGAAAGGGCAGGAAGGAGATGAGGTGAGGGTACCGATGTTTTATTTCCGTAAAGGAAAATTGCGTTTCGCTGCGTGGCATG
>JBBTXU010000001.1:5938-12730 GCA_038062155.1 Patescibacteria group bacterium
CGTGGCATGAAGAATCACAGCATACGTTTTATGGGAGTGCGTCGGAGTTTCTTGACCTGGTACGTAACCACTAATGTAAAAGGCCGCCACAACATGTTGATGTTGGCGGCCTTTTTTTAACAAACTAGTAGGGAGCTAATAGGAAGAAAGACAGGTTTGCAGCTCTGGTGTGTCTGTCCATCCACATTTTCCGCTCGACTGACGTTCGCATATCGTCTAATTATAACAAGAATCTTGCGGAAGATATTCGCAGGTCGTTATAGCATCAGCATCTGAGCAAATTTGTCCGCTACAACCGCTTGGACGACAGCTGCCTAAGATTCTGGTTGGAAATGTCACGGGCACAAGAAGCGCATCATCGTGTTCCGGGAGACCGGACGGATTGTCTTTTTTCAAAATGAGCGTCCCGCGTTCAAATTTTGACGCTGTAAAGGCAATGGTAGCTTCAAATGACACGAATTCCTCCGTCATCCAGTCGCCTTGTGCTTGAGCAATGGCAATACCAAGAACTTCTCCATTAGCATCTCTTACCTCAATGGGAAACGACGCTTCAAAGAACCAGTATCCCCGGGCTTCACCTTCAATACGCACTGGAGAAGAGAGCATTTCGCCTGGACGAGGAGAAGAAAGACGAATGAGGTCGCTCTTTGTAAGTTCATTTCCTATATCTTCCACATAGGTCTTCTCTCCTGCTCTGCATTGACGAGGATACGATTCTGCGGTGGGATATCCGAGTCTCTGACAACTGGCAAAATCAGCGGGAATTTCTTTTTGAGGTTGGAAAAAAAAGAGCGTGCCAAGAAAAACAAGAAGTATTGAAGCAACGCCAAAAAGCGCGATATTTTCTTTCATGAGAAGCTACTGTATTACTCCAACAAGGATGTGCAGAGAGGTAATGATAGTGCTGATAGAGCCGGTGAGAAGCGCAATAGACATCAGCGTATAGCTCCCGTTGCTTTTATTTATTCTCATACGCTCATTATATACCTATACCTTTCTTCATTCAAGATAATAATGAGTAATTGCCTCGCCTGTTTCTGTTAATTCGTATACCAGAGGAGTCCCGGTAGCGATGTTGAGATTGATGATATCTGAATCGGAAATACCATCGAGGTGTTTGATGAGAGCGCGCAAAAGATTTCCGTGAGCAACGATAAGCACGTGTTCGCCTTTCACAATGTAAGGGATAATATCGCTCTCCCAATAGGGAATAAAACGATTAACGGTGTCTTTGAGAGACTCGGTAAGCGGGAGTTTCCCTTTCTCGACCCCTTCATACCGAGGATCTTTTGAAGGCGAACGCGGGTCTTCAGGCGAGAGAGCAGGCGGAGCGCTGTTGTAGCTTCGTCGCCAGAGATTGAACTGCTCTTCTCCGTATTGCTTTTTCACTTCATCTTTGTTGAGGCCCTGCAGTATTCCGTAATGACGCTCGTTAAGATGCCATGAAGAATAAACAGGAATCCACATCAAATTCAGGTCGTCGAGAATGACCCACAGGGTTCGTATAGCCCGCTTAAGCACTGATGTAAACGCAACATCAAACATAAAGCCCCCTTCGGCAAGAAGCCTTGACGCGCGTTTCGTTTCAGAAAGTCCTTGGGGACTGATATCTACGTCTTCCCATCCAGTAAAACGATTTTCAGCATTCCATACGCTTTCTCCGTGGCGAATGAGAACAATTTTCCGATTCGTTTTCTCCATAAGTACTTCGCATTTTATCACAAAGAACAAGAGTGAGGCTGTGATAGGATTGGTGCATGAATCCCATTAGAAGTCAGGTGGTTACATTCTTGTACGTAAAGAAAATAAACTACGTGATTAACGTTGTTCTACCGTTTATTAACTTAACTTGCGGAAGCGACAAGGTCGCTTCCTACTTCTAACGTGATGAAGAAAGTCGCTATTTTTGACGTTGACGGAACTATTTTCAGGTCAAGTCTCTTGATTGAAATCACAGAACACCTAATCAACAAAGAAGTGTTTCCTAAAAAAGCCCGCCTTGAATATGCTATGGAGTATACGCATTGGGCAAACCGCGAAGGGCGTTATGAAGAATATATCGAAGCGGTGGTAAGGGTCTTCATAAAAAATCTTAAAGGAGTTAAGTACAAAGATTTCATGGATGTCACTGAAGAAGTGGTTGAAGACCAGAAAAAAAGAACCTATCGTTATACGCGCGACCTAGTCCTACAATACAAAAAAAGGGGATATTTCCTTCTTGCCATATCTCAATCCCCCAAGGGAGTGCTCGATAAATTCTGCACACATCTCGGGTTTGATAAAGTCTACGGACGTGTCTATGAAATAGGCCCTGACAACCGTCTTACTGGTCAAATTACGGACCTCCACCTTATTGCCAATAAAGCAAATATCGTCAAACGAGCGGTCGAGAAAGAGGGACTAACGCTCACTGACTCAATCGGAGTGGGCGATACGGAAGGTGATATCCCTTTTCTTGAGCTTGTTTCCCACCCGATATGTTTTAATCCGAATATGGCTCTGTACCGCACTGCAAAAAGGAGTGGTTGGAAGATAGTGGTTGAACGCAAAGATGTAATCTATCAATTAAACTAAAACAAAAACGCCCTCACGGGCGCTTTTGGCTTTCTGTTTCTAATAGTGTGTGCGTGTCTCTTACTATCCTTCCGAGTCGCTGTGTGCGATTCGGTTGCTCTTTTTTGTAGAGATCAGTGAGAGAGACTACCCCTATAATCTCCTGAGCTAGTTGCAATTATAATAAATTCTCGCCAAACTACAAGGTGTTGATAACTTTTTTCTTGTTTTTTTAAGGAAATTTAAAAAAAAGTATGTAAAAAAATACACCATGCACAGAAGTGAGGTGCTCTGGCAGATTTTAATATCTTTGTTATACTGAAGCACATATGGAAAACAAGAATTTTGCCGTTCGTATCGATGAACAAGGTGTCGTCCGCATGACACTAAGAGGAATGATAAAAAAAGATGCGATAGAGGGGCTCAAAGCTTGGACAAAAGAGTGCGAAGAAATAATAAAGAGCCAATTTGAAAAAACGGGGAAAAAGGTACTGACAATTCTTGACCTTAAAGACCTTGGAAGTGAATATGACGGTGAAGGTATTGCGATTCTTGCTTCCTTTGCAAAGAGAAATGAGGCCTATACCGAAAAAACCGCTACCTTTGGGGCTAACTGGACCATAAAATTCGCGGAAGATATCGTTATTACGCTTTCGGGAAGAAAAAATATAAAAGCGTTTTCAAACGAGGAGGAAGCAGTCGCTTGGCTCAACTCCTAATTTTGCTTTCCTTCTTTCAAATCAAGACACACTGAATTGATACAGTAGCGTTTTCCTGTTTCTGTCGGTCCATCGTTGAATATGTGTCCCAGGTGCGACCCGCAACGGGCGCATACCACTTCTGTGCGCGACATATTGTGACTGTCATCGTTTCTCATCACCACTGACCCCGGGATTGCTTTGTCAAAACTAGGCCACCCGGTTCCTGATTCAAATTTTGTATTTGAAGAAAAAAGTGGATTACCACATGCACGACACTGGTACATCCCATCTTTCTTTGAAGAAGTATGTGCTCCGCTAAAGGGAGCTTCGGTTCCTTTGTTGCGTAAAACATCATACTCTTCTGGCGTTAGGCTCTTTTTCCATTCTTCCTCGTTTTTGGGGATATCTTTCATTAGTATTTCCATCATATACCATTACACTTTCTAGCGAATCACCGTCCATTCCTTAGAGAAAGACTTCCCAAAAAAGGCTACCCAAATAGAATTGATAAACCAGCTCCACAACAGTCGAGGCCATCCAATTTGGCGGGCTCGTCGAGCGCCATGAAATACTATAAGACGAGGGTCAAAATAAGTCCTTCCCACTTTAGAAAGACGGCGAAAGAATTCACTGTCTTCAGCGGCAGGAAGTTTGATATTAAACCCACCAACCATATTAAATGCGCTCTTGCGTACCATTTGGAACTTCCCTGCCGCCACACCTTTTTTAAACACGTTGTTCATAATGCGATAATTGAGATTGAGGACCCCAAACACAAGCTTGTCGAAAAATGTCGCTTTTTCGGGAAATACTTTGAGGCATCCGGTAATGCCCACTATGTTCGGATTATTGAAATTCTCAAGGGCTTGAGCGAAAAAGACGTCGGGATTTTTAATGACCGACCCTGCATCAAAAAAAACTATGAATTCGCCCGATGCGAGCTTGGTGCCATCGTTTCTTCCCGCGGCAGTCGTTTGCCGACCGGGGCCGGGGTATATGACAATTTTGTCAGTTAAGCTTCTGACAATTGGAACAGTATTATCAGCACTGTTGTCATCGGACACGATTATTTCGTGAGGTAAAGAAAGCCTCTTGAGCCCCTCTATCGTCTGCCTAATCGTTGTCTCTTCGTTGAATGTGGGGATAATGAAAGAAATCATTTAATATAGGCGAGTAGGCGTTTGCTTGCATACTTGCCGAAGCCGTATAGCGCACCCATAAAGAGAGCGATGAACGCAAAGAGACTTAATAGTTTAAAGCTCTTGTCTACCAAACGGAAAAGATTGCCGAAGAAGTATCCGATTGCAAGAAGAAATGCGGTCCATACAAACTGGCCGAGAAAATTGAGTACCATATATCGCTTAAAGGGAACTTTTGAGAGCCCCGCGGTAAAGAGTACAACTGGGGCAAACCCGAATCCCGTCGTGAGCTTTGAGAAAAAAAGAATCTTGTCGTGATGGATATGAAATAAAGTTTCTATCTTTTGAACAATTACGTCAGTAATGCTGAAAAATTTTCCGAAACGGCTGATGAATCCTCTCCCCCACTTGCGGCCAAGCGCGTACCATACAACGTCTCCGATAAGCTCGCCTGCCATAAGCGCGAGATAAAATTGAAAGAAACCGAAACGTTCGGGATAGAGATGCAGAAGAAGCCCGCCTAAGACCGCGACCGGAGGACCTAGCGCCGCCGAAATAGGGATAATAAGGAGATAGCCGTAATCGATAATATACTGCGGGACAAGAGAGAGCGGCATAAAGATAAAGACAAGTATACCCTGCTTTTAGGGGTTAAAGTCGGACGCATCAACACTTATATTCCTGCAAAACGGATAGCGAGGTAGAGCACGCCAACACCTAAGAATGTCATGGCGGTTGTCAGCAATTTTGGGTGACCATGGTGACTTTCAGGGATAAGATCGCTTGCGCCGATATAGAGAAAAAATCCGCAGAAAAGGGAGAGAATAATGCTTAAGGATTTTTCCGGAAGCGTGAAAAGCGTGGTGGAAGCCGCTCCGAGTACGGGAGCAAGTGCATCAAGCACAAGCCAACGAAGTGCCAAGCGGCTTCCTCCCTGATTTTTAAGAATTATGTTTACCGTATTGATGCCATCCGAGAAATCGTGCGCGAGTACCGCAACAGCAACCACTGCGCCAATGGCAGGTGAAACTTGAAATGCAAGCCCGATAGCCACACCGTCAAAAAAACTATGAATACAAAGGCTGCTCACTCCCAGCACCCCGCGATGCATTTTTACAAAGTGCTCGTCTTGGTGATGCGCGTGGAAAAAGATAAGCCGGTCAAGAAGCAGGTAGATGAGAAACCCGACTGCAACAAACTGCGTGATTGCGGAAGATTCATAAAATCGCTCTCCGAGTTCGATTGCCTCGGGTAATAGTTCAAAGAAAGCGATGCCGATAACAGCACCGGCGCTAAAGCCCAGTACAAGGTGAAGTTTGTCTTTAAAACGCAAAGCAAAAAGTCCTCCAATTAAAGTTGAGAAAAATGTTGCGACTGCAATACCGAGAATAGTCATGAGATGAGGGTTAAAAAGAGACGCTACTAAGAACGACGGGAGAGTGCTCTAAGCGGGATTATTGTAAATATCATTTTTGGGGTACTTTGTCCCCCGCTTGATGAAGTTAATTTCAATATCTTTGAGTGCGAAGCGCTTTTTGAAGAAATTTTCTATCACTTTTGCATCCGTGCCGTTCTTGCAGGTATAGACATCAGCGCTTAAAAAGCCTCTCGCTGGAAATGTGTGAATGCTTATGTGGCTTTCTTTAATCACGACAAAACCGCTCCACCCTCCGGGGTCTTTGATGTCATTTCCCACAGCGAAATACACTCTTGGTTCTGACAATTTGCTCATACCGAGCAATGCGGGAAGTTCATTAAGACAGGACAAAATAAGTTTTTTGTCGTTAAGAAGTTTTTTGTCTCCATGATAACCATCAACAGTCACATGTTCTCCGAAGTGCATAGCAATTTGATTGTAGCACTTATGCAAAAAAGTACAGGAAAAAAAAGATGAAATGTTGATAATTAAGAAAACAACCCCGCCGTAAGGCGGGGTTGTTTAAAATAAATTACTTCCAAAGAGTAAGTATCACTCCCATGATTTTTAGAGACACAAGGTAATACCCAGCATTGAGAAACCAGAGCTTCCATGGTTTGCCTTCCCACAACACTACTCCCAAAGTAACCGGCGCCACAAATCCGAGCCATGTCCAAAAACCAACCATAGCACCTGCCACAATGCCGGTCGTCTGTGTGTATGCTGAGACAAACGTAAGCGAGTAAGAAAGCACATAGGCCATGACCAGAGACCCCAACGCCATCAACACGTACGATTTATTCATTCCCGTCTTTTTTGTGGGGTCTGTACTTTCTTTGGTCATACCCATAAGTGCCTTCCACTGCTTGCCAAACACGGGTCCATACCACAAGAATCCGAGCATCATGCTCGATAGCGCTGCGGCAAGAACTGCTAAGTAATTTACTGGAACTTCCATTGATTTAGATTTAGTTAATAAGAG
>JBBTXU010000002.1:0-3756 GCA_038062155.1 Patescibacteria group bacterium
ACGTCCCGCCCATCCGCCTAGGGCGGAGTCATGCTGGGCGGGACTGCGCAAGGTTGAGGCGCGACCTTAGACAGCGCCGAAAGACCTTTTGAGATAATTTCTGAATTGTCCAAAAGGTGTACTGAACCTGTAAGGTTCTGAAAAGGGAATAGCCCGCTTCAAAAAGAAGGTTGATTCAAGAGAAGAATCTGTCAGCCTTTTAGAGCGAGCATTCTTTTTTCAGAGACTAGCGAGCGCGACGGCGCGAGTGAGAAGCGAATACATGGAGCTTCGCAAGACCTTGTGAGGTTTTTTCATAAAAATCCACAAGGTGTACTGCTTCTGTAAGAAGCGAGGAATTTGTTAGCAAACAAATATCCGTGCTCTGTAAAAAGATTGCGAGCGACCTTTATGACTCAACTTTTTCAATATCCCACACCTCTTTTCCAATACGGCGTTCAATGTCTTTAAGGTCGCTCCAGAGTTCTCGTTCACGAGACTTCTCCTCTTCAGTAGGCTGTTGCAGTATTTGATTCTTTTTGAGCACTTCTAGTTCTTGTTCAATGTCACGGCGCAGAACAGCAAACCCTCGTCGGACGGACTCTTCAGCTTCTCTGATTTCATGCATCAAGAGTTTGTGTTTGAGGCGACCGTGATATGCATGGTAAACAATGTATGCAATAAGCGTCAGTATCAAAATGAGCAAAAGTCCGGTGATGAATGCAAAGAGCGTTTCAAAGCTAATGCGTGTTGCACCAAATGTGATTGCCGCCCGAGCAACTGACATTTCTATTTGAGGGGAAGGTGGGCTTACAATATCACCTATCTTTGCCTGTACCCACAGTACATAAGCGCCTGGTGTGAGGAAGCCGTTATGACGATAGAACCAATCGCCTTTTTTATCAGACTTCACTTCATAGCTTGTAGTTTCCCCTGTTGTTGTATTCTGTGTGTAAATAATGACCGTTGTGTCTTTATTTTCAGTTTTTCCTCCTATATAGAAGATTTCATTGTTGGAAACATTCTTAGAAATTGTGGTAACAAATGGAGGAGCAAGCTCAACGACACTCTTTTGTTCTGTTTCAACTTGCGCGTACGCCTTCTGCTCTAAATTAAATTGGGTACTCAAAAGACTTGCCATGAGCATCAAGAGAATTGCGGCAGCACCGTATTTGCTTTTATATTTCTTCAATTCCGCAAGCTGGCTGGCAACGTGAGCAGGCAGACCTCGAGTTGCTCTCTGGGCAACCACAGCGTCGTGACGACGTTTGATTTCATACCCGATATAGAAAAGTAACGCGATAAGGAGCAGAAGAATTAAGAACACCCACGGCCAACTAATGAGGCCTGAGCCAATGATAAGTCCGTCATCACTGCTCCATGAAAGAAAGCCGTTCGTGATGTAAAAATCTCGGGTAACTTCCTGAATATTCCCCGCTTTATCAAGTGCGCGGACAATCGCGGCATATGGACCGATTATAAGGGAAGAAGTGATGTAGGGACTTTGAGCTTCAATAAAAAAATTCTGGTCGCTTGTCGTTTCTTCCTCTCCTTCTTGAATTGTCGGCCTAAGTGCTACGGTCTTTAGCTCAAAATGGTCAATGCCGGAAAGGGTATCGGTTGTTGCAAACCTAATAATCGGGTTGCGTACGGTAGTACGAGGTGTAGGAAGCACTTCAACAGGAAACAATGCGGGCGCTTGAGTGTCTATATTGAGTACGAAATGAGTCACTCCGCCCCAGGCGCCGTTCCTGAATGCCTTTATATGGAAATAGTGTTGCCCATCAGAGAGATTGCTATACCGAACACTGTTTTGATTATTTTCAAGGATATCGTCTGGAATTGCAATTGGATTGCTATCAAGAATATAGCTGTAATTTTCAACAGGGATATTATTTGACCAATTGATAACAGCGTGCGGATTTGAATACCATGTTCCCTGATTTTGGTGTGTCGGAGAAACAACAATAGGGCCGGCAGGCGGAGGAAGTATAAGAGCATAAAACGCCCCTTCTCGGCGACGCAAGTCGTCTGTTCCTAATCCGTCATTGAGAAGCGCTTTGGAATTATCATCAAAATTCACGATAGCATTCCCTATCGATTTGACGCGAAATGTCAGCGTTGCAACAAGAGCGCTGTTTACGTTGACTCCCCCGGGGATACCACCCTGCAAACGCACTGTTCCATTTTGATTATTGAACTTCGGTTGACTGGTCCAAACGGAAATGATAGAGAGGCTCGTCTTGGGCGAGACGAGTTGCAATTTATCTGGAGGAAAACGGAGACTGACATCAAGAGCATTTATAGATTCGCCGTTAGTATCAAGAAGAATCTGGACATCAAAGGTGCTCCCGACGGTAAAGGTGCCTGAAGTGGGGCTTAGAAGAAACGCTGCCGCGTCTGCCGTGTGAGGAAAAAGTAGTAAAGCAACAAAAAGACCTCCGAAGAAAAAGAGTGTGCTGGACTTATGCAAAATACTGTTAAAAGATGAACGGGGGTTATGCGACATTCTTTTTTCTTACCCTCCAGAGAGTAGCCAACACGGCAAAGGTAATCACTATTAGTATACCTAAATAGGGCAGGATATTAAATAAGATATTCCCGTTTCCCTCCGGCACTTTCGGCACGTAGGACACTTGTCGAAATGAAGTATTCCCTTTCCCGTCGGTAATACGAATATAAATATATTGGGAGAGCTCCGCGGGCGAGAGCGGAGCCGGATTGTCTATTTTTTCCCATAACAGATTGCCGAACTGGAGAGTGTTTGAGGAAAGCGCCTGGGCGCTTACCAATCGCTCAATTGAAGCAATGCCGGCATCGTCCTTGGCGTGCACGACAATAAATGGGTTGCCATCAAACATGCTGTCATTTTGCAATACTTGTATGGTGATGTCGCGAGGCCCCTCTGCATCTTGAGGAAGTGCTACGGAAATGCCACTGCTTTCTTTTTTCACGATTACCTTTTCTTCATAGTCTTTTAAAACAAGTTGAGTTCCCTTGCCATCATCAAGGTAGCCATTTCCGGAAATAGTAAAAGAAGTCGCACCCTCTTTCTTCCCAATAAAGTAAAGCGTAGTCAGTAGAGCGCGCTCTACATTAATGCCGCCCGGGATAAGCCCGGAAAAAATAAGACTGCCCTTTTTGTCAGTGGGTTCGGTAAGCCACACACCCACAACCGAATTTTTATGACTTAATTCCGCAAATGACCACAAATCTTTATCGTAAAGTACTGTGCCGTCAAACGCATTTAAACTTTCCCCTTGTGTTGAGAGATACATTGAAATTTTTACGGGACTTCCAACCGCATCACCTTCGTGTGAAAGTGTAATGGTCGCGGCAAAAGAGAGTACTGGAGAAAAGAGCGCGAGCGCCAAACAAATGTAAATTACTTTTTTCATAATTCTCCTCGCTCGTGCCAGTAGTAGGCCATGATACTGAAGTCATAAATATTTACCGCGCCGTCTTTGCTTAGATCAACACGCTTCGGCGGATTATTCCTGTCAAACCAGTAATACATGATTGAGAAGTCAACGATATCGACGTACCCATCGCAGTTGAGGTCAGCTATTTGTGTACATTCCGGCAACTCCTCATCAAGAGGCGGAACGTACTTGGGAATAATCATTCCTCCACCACCGCCACCGCCGGTTGAAGTAGTGGAGCCAGAGGGTGTTGCTGAAACTTGCGTCGATGTCGCAATTCTATTTCCAAAAAAGTCATTCACTACAATGACAAAGTAATAGAGCGTGCCGTTGGTGAGTCCCGTGCGAGTCGATG
>JBBTXU010000003.1:0-10218 GCA_038062155.1 Patescibacteria group bacterium
TACTGGCCACGGTGTCGGACATGCTGTCCATGAAGATCCCTATATTCCCAACATCGGTAAAAAAGGGGAAGGAGCGAAACTAAAACCCGGAATGGTAATTGCTATTGAACCGATAATCAACGAGGGAAGTCCTGAAATTGTGTTTGATGATTCTGATGGATATACCGTCCGAACTACTGACGGAAAGAAAAGCGCGCATTTTGAACACACGCTTCTTATCACGGAAGACGCTCCTGAAGTCCTTACCGCTCTAAGTTAGTAATTTTGTTATACTCCCTCTATATATGCACCCTAAGGAAGAAAAAACGCTCGTCTTAGTTAAGCCCGATGGAGTTCAACGCTCACTCATTGGTGAGATTGTGCGTCGATATGAGAGGGTAGGACTCAAACTCATTGCTCTTAAAATGACTGTCCCGACAGAGGAGCAGATTCAAGCTCACTATACCCTTGACCCTAAGTGGCGCGAGGAAACAGGCAAAAAGACGATTGCCGGATACAAAGCAAAAGGCCTCACTCCTCCAAGCGAGGATCCGTTTGCCATCACAGATACTCTGTTAAAGCGATTGAGCCACTACATGACGAGTGGCCCTGTGATTGCCATGGTTTGGCAAGGCGCGCATGCAGTTGCCATCGTCAGAAAGATTACCGGAGGAACCGAGCCGCTCTCAACTGATGTGGGCACCATCCGAGGTGACTTTGTCATAGATTCCTATGAACTTTCAGACAACGACGGCCGCTCGGTAAGAAATTTAGTTCACGCATCGGATTCTCCGGAGGGCGCTCTCAAAGAAATTGCACACTGGTTCTCTCCCGAAGAGCTCATGCGCTACTCTCTTGTGGGGGAGAAAATTCTCTACGATGTCAATTTAGATGGAATCTTAGAATAGCTCGTTTCAATGTTTAGACTTTTTTTTCTTTACTAAACCCCTCTTTTCCCACCTTAAGTTGAGTTACGTCAATAAGTCCGTTGATAAGTTTGGCGAGAATCTCCAAAGAGCTTTTGGTTTTTTCAATATATATTTTTAATTGAGGATTATTTGATATTTCAGTGTGCGCCCCCATCTCTTCAATGTAGCCGCGGGTGATAGTGAGCGGGGTGCGCAAATTGTGCTGGCTTGCCAATATAAATTCATTCTTTGCTTTATCCAACTGTTGAACTGCCGTAATGTATTCAAACAAAGCTTCTGAAAGCTCTTGTATTTCATCTCCCGTGTGGATGATTTGAGGTGCCGTTGGGGAGTGAGGTGAAATTCTATGGATTGATGTTGACAGAGATCTAATTGACCGTGTTGTAACGATACTAACGAATACACTAATTCCAAGAGTTATAAACAAGACGAATATAACTCCCAATACGAATGTATTTACTGCTCCAAGATATGGCGTATAAAAGTCGGCGAGCTTGACTACAGATATAGCCACACGCTCATCCTCGGTAGTGAAAAATGAAACGAGTTTTATTTCTCGCTTAAGGTCTTGGACAGAGCCTTCTCTATGAGAGTTAATAAAGCGTACCGTTTCTCCAGAGAATTCGGAGAAAGACACTATTTTGTTTTTCGGAAGAATAAATACGCTTCCATGCTCTCCATACTTAAACGCTTCAAGAGCCCGCATCTCTTCTTCAACAGTTTTGGCATCTCCAAAAGTTGCAGATACAGCGGGTATGAGTTCTGACATACGTATTGTTACATTTTCTTTGACTATTTCTTGAAACGACCTGAATGCAACTAATCCAATGAGGACTACTGTTCCAAGAGCTGCCAGAATACTTACGACCATTATCTTTCGGACTATTCTTCTGCGGACCATATGAAGGGCAGGGTAATCGTTTTTGAGTTTCTCTCGCACACTGTTGAGCAGGAGGTCGATAAGGAGATAAAAACTAATACTGACGAAAATTGTGACAGCAAAACCATTCGCAATGTTTTTCCCAGCTTCAACAAAAGAAGCATTTGTAAAAAAATAAATTGTGCTGTTCCAAGTAAATAAGCGATAACTGAACACATAAAAACCCACACGCCAACTTTAATAGGGTACTGAAGAAGCTCCTTGTAGAATTTCTCGGGGTTTACAGGTTTTATTTTCCCTTCAAAATAGTCTTGGAAAGGTTTAAACCATCGGTAGCAGACGTAGGCAAAAAGCACGCCGCCCACGATAGGAACTTCCCAGAAATACACGAAAAGAAAAATTCCGAGTTGTACCTCATTAATGAGGAGGCCGAAGAAAAACTGGTATATGGGGGCAAGCGACCAATACCAAAAAGCTGTTCCGCTCCACAGTATGAAAAGTATTTTTGTTCCAATACGGTACCATTGCTGGTTCTTCCAGAAAAGAATGCTAAATACTATGGTGGGTATAAGAGCGAGAATACTCCACGAAAAAAAGACTGAAAAACTTGCACGAGCCTCTTCCCGTACCATAAAAATCCCATGAATAGCAGCGCCAGACGCAATGAGGGTGGTAAATATCAAATACACATATACCCACCACAATGGGGGCTTCTTTCCTATTGTTTTTCCCTCTTCCACGATACTTTACTATAGCAGTTTTTAAGATATAGACGCTCTCATTTTTGAGTCTGTAGAATAAAACATCCTTGACTTAAAAATATGCTATAATTGCTATAGGGTTATTTGGAATATAATCTATATTTCAATTTAAAGGGAGCCTCACATTTCGCCTGGCCTTGGTCAGTCGTTGCGGGCACCCACCTAGCACAACACTAGGGTCATATTCTCAAGTAACCCTTACCTAGACATCCACGCGGAGTGGATGTTTGCGTTTCATCCGAACTACACCATGAACATATTTTCGCGCATGCCGTTTGTCGGGGTTGTCTGTATAGGAATTCTCATAGCGATTTTATACGCTCTTTCTGTTTTCTATTCCCTTTTTTGGGAAATTTGGTGGCTGGATATTCCCATGCATTTTCTAGGTGGTTTGTGGGTAGTTATTCTTTCTGCCTGGTTTTTTTCTCATTTTTCTTTTTTTCACTCGCGAAAAGGAAACGCTAAATTTGTTTGGAGCACGCTTCTCTTTTCAGTGGTTCTCATTGGGGTGCTCTGGGAAGTATTTGAATACGCGACGGGTACCGCGGCTCCCCCCCAGGAATATTGGTCCGACACACTTCTTGATATCGCTATGGATTTTCTCGGTGCGTTTATTGGCGCGTGGTATATCTCTTCTTTCTCTTTTAAAAAAGAAACTCCTCAGCCTTAGGCTGAGGAGTTTAGCGTATCTTTTCTACTACTCGTTTGAATGTATCCGGGTGGCTTTGAGCCAAAGTGGAGAGGATTTTCCTATCAAGAACGATTCCTTTCTTCTTAAGTCCTCCCATGAGTTTACTGTAGGAGAGGCCGAGACTTTGAGCGCCCGCGGAAATCCGCACATTCCACAAGCGTCTGAAATCGTTTTTCTTGTCTCTACGGTGAGCAAATGCGTATACTCCCGCATGGGCGAGAGCCTCGCGCGCCGCTCGTTCTTTCTTACTTCGTCCAAAACGAAAGCCCTTGGTCTTTCTGAGAAGATTTCTTCGGCGTTTTATTGCATGTACTCCCTTTTTTACTCGTGTCATATATAAATTTTATGTGCCTGGTAGAAAGCGCGCTTGTAAATGTCTGTTTAATCGGAAAGCGCGGCGTCCTTTTCGGTCAATATGCGCCGCTCCCGATTTTTTCGCGTTGAAATGATTTTGTCCGGACTTGCGAGCGAGGATTTTACCTTGCTTCGTCACTTTAAGCCGTTTGGAGTATGCTTTGTTGGTTTTCATCCCGTTAGAAATCAATTGGTTAATAGTGCGCTACTTACTCTGTATAATCACTTAACTTAGCTTACCTACTTGGCTCCCGTTTACTACGTCTGTCCAGGTCAGACTATTTCTAACGGGATTCATTGGTGTTTCTTTCCTCTCTCTACGAGTGTGGTGAGACCTTTTGGTCCTGGGGAAATGGGCTCAGAGAGGACATACTCTTCGGTCAAAAGATGAAGCAGTCTCTCCAAGCGCTCTTTGAGGAATGTCTTGTCTAAATACTTTGACCTTCCTGGAAGGAAAAGGTCGATTCGGACTCTATTTCCTTCCTTAAGCCACTCGGAAACTTTCTTTGCTTTCAAGGCCAAATCGTGCTCCCCGGTACCTACCTTTACCTGAATGTTCTTTACCTCTACCGTGTGGAGCTTGGCTTTTGCCGCCTTTTGCTTCTTCTGTTCAGTGTACTGGAACTTACCATAATCCATTATTTTTGCAACCGGCGGAGTTGCATTAGGAGATATCTCAATGAGATCAAGACCCGCTTCAATTGCTTTCACAAGCGCTGCTTCCAGAGTCAAAACTCCGAAATTTTCGCCTTCAGGTCCTATAACTCGAAGTTCTCTTGCTTTTATTCTGTGGTTTACTCGCGCGTCGATGGACAATTGAAAGGCTTTTTTATAGTTATAGTAACTTCACAAGTCTACCACGGCCTTTTTTGAGAGGCAAATAAAGGCTTACTACCGACCTTTGTTGAAATAAAACCCCGTTCAAATCTTGAACGGGGCGTGGAGGGGTTTTTCTTTGCTAAACGGGTATTCTTGAGGCTTTTTGTCCTCTCTGTCCTTGGACAGATGAAGGTGTCTACACACACAAGCACAGATCCATCCCCCCATAAATCCTGGGGTATAGCCGCTTCCGCCAGGGCAATGAAGGTGGTCGCCGGTTTGGCATTGCATACTCGTTCTTACGCAGGGCATGACATACCTCCTTTCCATAACATTCTAAGCACACCCTAGCAGAAAAAGTGTCACACGTAAATCTCCTTTTTGTCCTTCTTTTCCTTGGCTTCCTTCACCAAATCCACAGGAACAATTTCAAAATGTTTTCCTTTCCGCTTGCGGGTCGTTTTGAAAATATTTCGCAATTCTGGATTCACTTTCATTGCCCAATACGTTCCCGTACTGATACCGAGTGCATAGACTGCAATTGCTAGAATACTTTTCTCTCCTTCAAGGAAAGAGAAAATAGTATAAAGCACTGCCATAGTAACTATTGTTGAAAGAAAAGAAAAAATCGCAGCGTGTGCTGCTTTTTCCCTGGCTATGTATCGGGAGGTGAGCGTTGCGAGAAAGTCCTCAAGCGCTCCGATAATAAAATAGATTACTAAGTAACCCATACGTTAATTTTACATCTTTTTTAAGCTTAAGTCAAGATGGCGTTCACATCCCTTTTTCCAGAGCACGGATATCCGCCGGCTGGCGGATTTCTCGAGTTCGTGCCGTCGCACTCGATAGTCTCTAGAAAAAAGGATATTCACTCTAAAAGCAAGAGAAGAGAAAAGGAAATGATTCTTGGTGTGTACTCGTCGAAATAATGTGGTTTGATATGATGAATGGATGTTTTCAGACCTAAGTATTTTTCAAGTTCCTTATATTTTCGCCTACTCTCTGTGCTTAATAAGCACTCTAACTGTTGGATTCTTTTTACTTGGTGCCTATCGTAAAGACTCTTCAGCTCAGGCATTTGCCAACCTCTCCTTTCTTATGAGCGCGTGGGAGTTCTTCGCAATTGCCTCTGTTGTTATCCCTAACAACTTTATCCTTCCCGGCAACCAACTTTCACTCATTCTCTTTTATTTTTTGAGCATGTTTCTTACTTTTGTTCCACTCTCTTTTCTTGATTTTGTTGCGAGCTTCGCAAAAAAATATTCAAACATTTCTTATGACCGTTCAAGGAAAATTGCCTATGGTATTGGATGTTTTACGCTTTCTTTTTTTATAAGTGATCTTTTATTCGGTTCCCATTTTATGTATAAAGGTGTCGCGCCATGGGGCGGGTGGTTTGATAACTGGGCTGTTATTGGTCCCTTATTTTATTTTTTCACGTTTTATTTTTCTGCTACTTTTTTTCTCGGCTTCGTATGGCTCTGGCGTCTTAAACGGGTGGTTGATAAGACAGTAAAAGCTCAAATCAACTGGATATTTTGGACGAGTATGATTGCCGTGCTTGGAGGAACGAGTGTCTGGCCTATTTGGTACCTGGTGCCAATTCCTCCTGTGGGTATTTTCCTTATTCCTCTCTATGTTTTTGGCCTCTTCTATACCATCACCAGATTTCATCTCTTCAACCTCAAAGTCGTTGTTGCGCAACTCTCAATAATTTTTATTTGGATAGTAATGCTCTCGCGCATGGTTATTGCCCACAATCCAGAAACCTTACCTCTTGACCTCGGCGTATTCGCAGTCATGATAGTGCTCGGTGTTATCACAATCCGAAGCGCGTTAAGCGAAGCGGCCCAAAAAGAGCGTTTTGCCGACCTCAATTTGCATTTGGAAGAAAAGGTGAGGGAACAGACGGCAGAAATTAGAGTAGCCTATGAAGTTGAAAAGAAAGCACGCATTGAACTTGAAGAATTGGATAAAGCGAAAAACCAATTCATCCTCAATACCCAGCATCATTTGCGCACTCCGCTCACCGTCATGAAAGGCTTCCTTGAAGCTGCCCTTGATAAGAAAGACGAGGTGAGTGAAACTGTCCGCGGTTATTTGGAAAAGTCCTCCGCCGCGTCCGAGCAGATGGTCGGCCTCATCAACGATTTTCTTAACGTATCGCAGCTTGAAGTGGGGAAGGCAATTCTCAACCCCCAACCTACCGACATGTCTCTCTTACTCACCGATATTTACGAAGAGCTGAAAGCAACCATAGAAAGGAAACATCTTTCTTTTTCTTTACATTTCTCGACCGAGGCTTCCAGCGCCCGTGCTGTTGTTGATGCCCGCGTTATCAGGGCTGCGCTCTATAATCTCATTGATAATGCGGTCAAATACAGCAATGAAGGAGGCATCACCTTGCGCGGGCAGATTTTCACTCACCCCATAGAAAATATACGTTTCTTAAGGATTCGTATAGAGGATACCGGAATAGGCATAGACAAAGAGGATTTGCCAAAAGTATTCAATCGCTACTTTGAACGAGGGGAGGAGGCGCAAAAGGCGAACGCAACAGGCAAAGGACTAGGTCTCGCGCTTTCACGCAACATGATAATTCTTCATGGAGGCAAAATTAATGTGGACTCCGAAGGGAAGGGAAAAGGAACAACTTTTATTGTAGACTTGCCAGTAGTTTAGGCTTTCTTTGCGGGTGCGCCGTCGAGCATGTCTTTAACCTGTTTAACAAAGAGGCGTGGACTGATATCAATTTTAAGCACATGGCTCGTATTGGGGGTTTTCTTTATTTCTTCCTTTATCTCGTCAGTTCCGTAATTGGTGAGCATGATGATGGGGGTAGTATCGAAATCTCTTATCTTTCTGATTTCTTTGAGAATATCCATTCCAGAAATATCGGGGAGAAGGATGTCGAGAATGATAATGTCAGGTTTAGGATTAGCGCCTCCTTCTTGATACGCCTTGAGGCGCTTGAGCGCTTCCGTGCCATTGCCGAAGCTTTCAATCTCAAAGCCATTGCTGCTGAAAGACATGCAGTAGAGGTCTGCAATGCCGGGTTCGTCTTCAACGAAGAAAATTTTATGTCTTTTGACGTCTGCCACGCTAGATAAGTATTCTCTCCATTATAAACTGCCCTGGCGATTCATCAATAGCGCTCTACACATTAATAATATGAGTCTTATTTCGTTTGTTTCTTTGTTATGATAGAAGTCAGGTATGAGCATTCCATCAATCTATCCCCTTTCTCTCCTATTTAGTGATGTAGCAGACCTGAAAGTGCGGAAGGAAGGTGGTAAAAAAGATAAAAATTAACTAACTTCCATGTTTGAACTAAGTCCATATTCTCTCCCTACACTTATCGGTTCAATCCTTCCGTTGAGTCTTTTCGTAACCATTCTTCTCTCCAAAAAAAAGGACGCATCAATTCTTACGTTCCTTGGCTTCTTGGCGTGTATGTTTTTCTACCTTATTGCTTACACCATTACCTACAGTATCCAGGAAGAAAACATTGCCCGTTTTTTTGCCAAAATGGCATGTGTCGCGGTGTTTCTCACTGCTCCATTTTTCTACAATTTCGGTGTCAGCTTTCTCAATATCGAAAAGGAGAAAAAATATGTTCTAATCATCTGGACAATTGCCATTATTTTTCTACCGTTTTTCGTTATTGGCGACGCTTTCTTAAGCACGAGCAGGCATTGGTGGGGGTGGTATTCAAAAGCAGGACCTCTTCATCCAATTTCTCTAATTATTTGGTACGGAGTACTTTTGCGTTTCTTCTATCTTCTGTTCAAGACCTATTTCAATTCAAAAAGATTGCCTATGTTGCACCAGCAGACCAAACTCGTCATCATTAGTTTTCTCATATTGAGTGTGGCGTCTATAGACTATGCACCCAAATATGGAGCAGACTTTTTTCCATTCGGGTGGGCATTTGCTCTCGTTGGTTCTGCAATTCTTTCATATACGATTTTTAAATACAGATTATTTAATCTAAAAGTTGCAGTTACTACTTTTTTTACCATCACTATTTGGCTTGTCTTTTTTGGCCGTGTTCTTCTCACTACAAACCCAACTCAACGCCTTGTAGATGGTAGCTTGTTTGTGTTTGTTGTTGTATTCGGTGTATTGCTCATAAAAAGTGTAAACAAAGAAGTAGCACAAAAAGAAGAGCTCGCAGACCTCAATTTGCATCTTGAAGAAAAGGTGGCCGAGCAAACGATAGAAGTTCGTAAATCCTATGAAGTGGAAAAGAAAGCCCGCATTGAACTTGAGGAGTTAAACCACGCTAAAAATGACTTTGTTCTCGCAAGCCAGCACAATTTGCGGACTCCACTCACTATTACAAAAGGCTATGTGGATGAAATAGGTGCAAAAACTCAAAATCTCAACGATTCGGAATTGAAAACCTTCATAGACAAAACAAAAAATTCTTTGGACATTCTCGCGCAACTCATCAACGGCCTCATTGATGTGACGGACCTCAAAGTGGGGAAGGAAGGGTTTAGTAAAAAAGAGAAAAATTAGGCAGACCGTAGGTCCATCATTTTTCTTACTTCACTGACGAATACATACGGAGTGGTGTCTAATTTGAGCACGTGGCGAGCATTGGGAGTTTTTGCAATCGTTTGCTTTATCTCATTCGTTCCGTAGTTGGTGAGCATGATGACGGGAATTTGGTCGAATTCATGACTGTTTCTGATTTCTTTCAAAATCTCTAGACCAGAAATATCCGGAAGCAAAATGTCCGAAACGATAACATCCGGCTTTTTCTCTCGTCCCTTTTTAAATAGGGTGATTTCCGTAAGCGCGTCAGTCCCGTTCGTAACGCTTTTAATCTCAAAACCAGAACCTGAAAATGCCGCTTCATAGAGCTCAACGATTCCCGGCTCATCTTCTATAAAAAATACCTTATATTTTTTGCGTTCTTCAATGGGCATAGTAGCTCCATTATACGCCGAGTTGAGGACAGCACAATTAGACAAATAAACAACCGTCATTTCTGGCGGTTGTTTTATAGTCCAGCACGTTCGCTTTGTACAGGTCTTATGGGTGAATGGACACCTCTTCTTCGGAAGCTATCTGCTCCACCAAAGAGCACATAGTGCCACGCGCACTCCTCCTCAGTTGGATCACGACCTAATTTGATGCCGGTGAACCACTTGTTTTCGGCAGATAAAATCTCCGCAACTTCTTCTTTCAGATATTCTTTTATCTCCATAGAGCACCTCCAAACAAATCATAGCATTTCTTTTTACAACAAAAAACCGCCTTGCGGCGATTTTTTGAAGGCAGAATTTATGCTCGCTGTACGTTCACAGCGTTCTTTCCTTTTTCAGTGTCCTCTGTTTCAAAAGAGACAGCGTCACCTTCGTGAAGTTCAGTGAACTGCACGCCTACAAGGGAATTTGAGTGAAAGAAAATATCCTTTCCTCCTTCCTCCGGAGCGATGAAACCGAAACCTTTGTCCATAGTCTTTTTGATGACTCCTTTCATTGGGTTGGTGTGTAACTTGATAATGACAAATAAATGTTCTTGAAATCGACGTTTTGCAATATGCACTCTTTGTTGAGAGAAACAGTAGCATACTATGCAAATATTGTCAATTTACAGTAGACAATTGATTTGTGGCGCTGTGTCTATGCACAGCATCCTACAAAAATCAAAACTGCCTTTCGGCGGTTGGATTTTCTGTACTTTGTGGCGTCGCAAAGTATTGCGACATCCTACAAAAATATAGTCGCTTCTTGTAATTGTGGCGTCGCAAAGTATTGCGACATCCTACAAAAATATAGTCGCTTCTTGTAA
>JBBTXU010000003.1:10318-10454 GCA_038062155.1 Patescibacteria group bacterium
TTGTGGCGTCGCAAAGTATTGCGACATCCTACAAAAATATAGTCGCTTCGCTTCTTATTTTTGTGGAGACTAATAAATGACGTTAGAACCTATCTCTTACAACCAGATGTGTGTTCTTCCCTTAAGATCGTTCAAT
>JBBTXU010000004.1:0-10315 GCA_038062155.1 Patescibacteria group bacterium
CTGCCGATTGTGGCGGTACTCTTAGTTGGTTTCCTCCTTGGACCTGTCGCTCTCGGTGGAGCACTAATGGGTGTTATTATTTCTGGTCTTTTTATGGCAATTTCAATGACATCCGGAGGCGCAGCGTGGGATAATGCCAAAAAATATATAGAAGATGGAAACTTTGGAGGAAAAGGAAGTGATGCGCATAAGGCAGCGGTGACCGGAGACACCGTCGGCGACCCGTACAAAGACACAGCGGGACCGGCAATCAATCCTCTTATCAAAGTGATGAATATCGTGGCATTACTGATTGCACCGTTTTTGCTCTAAAGCCATAAATTTAAAGTGTTTACTTATAAAAAAGCCCCTCTAAACAAATGTTGGGCTTTTTTGTATAATAGTAAGACGATTTTTATAGCCATTAGACACTAAATTAATTATGAAAAAATTTTACAGTTTTCTTTTACCGGCAATTCTTTTCTTATCGGTAGTAGCGCTTCCTGGAGCGTTTGTCAACGCAGAAACTGAGGGAACATCAAACTCAACAGATACAGGAACTGCTTCTACGAATACGGGAACGATGCCTGACAAGCCAAAACCACCCATTCCTCCTAACGTGCTTCAGGGAATAAAGAAAGATGGGATGAAAGAGAAGGCGTCTACAATAAGGACAAACGTGCAGGAAAAAAAGGAAGAAATGAAAGACAAAGCATCCACCACGAGAGCAAACATAGATGCAAAAAGAGAGGAAATGAAGGATAGAGCATCAACCACAAGAGCGAACATGGATGCAAAAAGAGAGGAAATGAAGGAAAAGGCCCGCGAACATATGAGGAAGTTTCTCGGACAGATCACAGAACGCCTTTCTGCGGCAATAGGAAGAGCGGAGAAGTTGGTTGAGAGAATCAATTCCCGAATCGAGAAGCTTAAAGAACGAGGAGTAGATACACCAGAAGCAGAGGCATTTCTTGCAGAGGCTTCTGGACACATTGCAGAAGCAAAAACCCTCCTTTCTCAAATTCCGGGAGCAGTTGATACGGCCGTAGCGTCGGATGAGTTGCGCGGAGCATTCGAGGGGGTGCGTTCTCTCATTGAAAAGGTGAAACAGGAAATAAAAAGCGCTTATGGTAGCATCAGAAAAGCGGTTGAATCTCTTAAGCTTTCTGCAGACACCGAGCGCCATGCAACAACCTCATCTGACCAATAGCGTATAATCAATAAATACAATGGACCCAAATCAAACAAATACAACTCCGGCAATACCTACGCCTACGAGCAAGCCTTCAATGGGAGCTTTTATCGGGATTATCATTATTATCCTTGTCATCGTATTTGGAGCTTTCTACTTCTGGGGCAAGATGGTTGAGGAAAAATCGGGTAGCGGGGCTCAAACGGCAGACACCTCTGTTGAAATGCTCAACAAACAAAGTTCTTCCGACGAGGTGACAAGCATAGAAGCAGACCTTAATGCAACCGATATTGGAAACCTCGATAAGGAACTCGGTAGTGTTGACGCAAGCCTTAAAGCCGCTGGTCTATAAAGTTTCCTTAAAAAGCCGCCATCACCAAACCGTCCCGCACCATGACTGGTGCGGGACGGTTTGCATATCTCTTAAAAAATTCGTAGACTTTTCTTTACTATGGAAAAACACCACAAGGTAATTAAAATGACCCGCCTTCCGCAATCAGAGATTGAAATTGAGGGCGAAATTACTGCTGAACAGCTAGAGAAAAAATGGGAACATGCGCTATCTGGTGCGGTGGAACACGCGGAAATTGATGGATTCCGCAAAGGGAAAGCGCCTAAAGACGTAGTACTCAACCACATAAGCGAGAGCGAGCTTTTATATAGAGCCGCGGAACACGCTTTAAGCGACGCATACCCCTTGATACTTTCTGAAGAAAAATTAGATGCTTTGGGTTCTCCTTCAATCTCCATTACCAAAATCGCACGGAAAAATCCTCTTGGATTCAAAATCCGCACAGCTCTTTTCCCTGAAATACACCTTCCTGATTACAAAGCAATTGCAAAGAAGGAGATGGCGGGAGAAGAAGATTTCTCCGTGTCGGAAAAAGAAGTTGAGGACGTCATTGCCGAGGTGAGAAAAAATAGAGCAAAGACCGAAAAAGTTGAACAACTCCCGGAATTGACGGATGAGAGCGTGAAAAAATTTGGTGATTTTAAAAATATTTTAGATTTCAAAGAAAAAATAAAAGAAGGCCTTGCGCTCGACAAACAAGCACGTGCTCGAGAGAAAAAACGCCTGGGAATGCTGGATAAATTGGTAAGTGGTTCGGAAATAGCCCTTCCTGAAATTGTTATCGCGGAAGAGTTGAGAAAAATGGAAGCAGAGTTTACAGGAGACCTCACGCGCGCGGGAATGACCTATGAGAAATACCTTGCAGAGATAAAGAAAGCGGATGAGGAAGTTAAGAAAGAGTGGCGTGGAGCAGCAGAAAAAAGAGCTAAAACTCAGCTTATATTGACGGAAATTGCCCGTTTAGAGAAAACAGAGCCAGACACCGCTGAGGTTGAGAAAGAGGTGGGCCATATTCTTTCACATTATAAAGACGCAAACCCAGAGGGAGTGCGCACTTATATAGAAACGACCCTCCGCAATAAAAAAGTTCTTGAGTTCTTGGAAGGAAATTCTATAAAAGCAAAGTAAGTGCTACTGCGGCAATAGCTGCTGTTTCGGCTCTTAAAGTGAGTTTCCCTATACTTGCAAAAGTTACGTTGTTTTCTGAAAAAAGTTTTTTATCTTTCTCTCCCCATCCCCCTTCAGGCCCTATAAATATTCCAAAAGATCTTTCTTTGGGAATTTCAAATTTTTTACCCTCGGCATCTAGTATTATGGTAGGAATTTTTTGCGAAGTAAGTGCCTCTTCTAGAGATATGGGGGAAGCCAGAGAAGGAATATCAGAGCGACCCGACTGCTCTACTGCCTCAATTATAATTTTCTCGGCTCGAACAAGGTCTAGATTTTTCTTTTCGCTTCTCTCGGAAATAACGGGAACAAAATGTGATACTCCGATCTCCGTTCCTTTTTGGAGAATCCATTCATTTTTATCCTTTTTTATAACAGAAAAGAAAAGCGTTAGTTCCTTAGATGGTTTTGTGTTTCTCTCTTCCTCGGATACACGCGTCAGTTTTACTCCGTCACGTGCCATGATTTCTATACGACACAACAAGTCTTTTCCAGACCCATTAAACAAAATCACATTATCCCCTACCTGCAATCGAAACACACTACGCCACTGATGAATGAGGTCAGTAGACGAAACAGAAATATTGTTTTGGGAAACTTCCAAATCTTTCAGAAAAAAACGATGGAGACGCATACGTGTACTTTATGACAAGTAGAGTTTTTTGGAAAGAAATAAGCCCAGGTTTTTAACCTGGGCTTATGAAGAATTGGTTTACTTATCTGAATATTTTCTGCATTCCTCCTTTACAGACAACCAAACTTCCTCTTCTCCTTGCTGTTTGTTAAGTTCGAGAAGAGAATTAAATATTTTTTCTCTTAACTCACTCTCCGGCAAGAAAACTACAAGTGCCCCCAGAGTAGCGAGGGAGTCTTCGCGAGCTTTGGAACACTCTTTAAGAGATTTTTCTGCCTCTAAAAGCAGCAGTGGTTTAGAGAGAAGCCCTTCTCCTAATGCAACCTTAAACCGAGCTCTTGCCTGTTTAATTTCTGCTTGTTTGTGTGCTTGTGCCCGAACTAGAGCCAAAAGCTCGTCAAAAGAACCATTAGACATAACTAACCTCCATGTGAGAAGTAATTATTCAATTCTCAAAATATCCTATGTGGAACGTACTACAAAATATTACCGTTGTCAATACTCCTTCTTTTGTACGTGCTATACTATAATTCTGTTTTAAATTTAAACTTTTTACCTAACCATGCTTATTCCAACAGTTATCGAAAAATCGCAGTTCGGAGAGCGGGCATATGACATTTATTCCCGTCTTCTTCGTGATCGCATTATCTTCTTAGGAGGACAAATTGACGACTATGTGGCCAACATTATCATTGCCCAGCTTCTTTTTCTTGAATCAGAGGATTCCAAAAAAGACATTTTCCTCTATCTCAATTCTCCCGGAGGCTCTGTCACCTCAACACTTGCCATTATAGATACCATGAACCACATCAAACCTGATGTTGCAACAGTGTGTGTCGGTATCGCTGCATCCGGAGGCGCGTGGATTCTCTCCTCCGGCGCAAAAGGCAAGCGCTCAATGCTTCCCAACGCCGAAGTCATGATTCATCAGCCTCTCGGAGGTGCCGAAGGCCAAGCAACCGATATTGAAATCTCTGCAAAACAAATTCTCAAACTTCGAGAGAACCTTAACCGCCTTATGGCTAAAAATACCGGAAAATCCTTCGCTCAAATCGAAAAGGATGTGGAGCGCGATTTCTTCATGAGTGCGGACGAAGCGCTTAAATACGGCATCGTTGATACGATTCTCCAGAAAAAGACCCTCCAGAAGCAGGAAAAAGGACAATAAAAGCTTCTTCGTCAAATTCTACTTGGATTTTACAAATGGCCACATCCGTTATATGATGAGGCCGTTAACCTTAAATTTACGCTTTCTGCTTTTTTGATTTGAACCCTGACTAAGATGGCAAGATCAATCCCAACGTTCGCAACTGACACCTTATACACTCTTTCCGTTTCCCAAGGAACAAACTAAAGAGCGAGAGTATCGCTTTATATGTCATTAAAAATAGCTCTTCTCTTCGCGATTTCATCATCGCTTCTTGGAGTAGCGTTCGGATATTTCCTTCGCTGGATAATCGCTCTTGGGAAAAAGGGTTCAACAGAAATGAAAATCAAGCAGATGATGCTTGAAGCCAAAGCACACGCGGGACACATTACCGCAGAAGCTGAAAAAAAATCTGAAGAGACACTCAAGGAGGTTCGTGTGCAAATCAAGGAGAAAGAAGAAAAAGTACTAAAAACTGAAGATAGGCTTGTTAAAAAGGAAGAATTCCTGGACAAACGCCAGGTTGATATTGATAAGGAGGTTGAAACTCTTAAAGAAAAAGCTACTGAAATACGGGCAATTAAAGACCGTGCCGATGCTCTTGAAGCGCAGAAAAGAGCCGAATTTGAGAAAGTCGCCTCAATGAGCAAGGAAGAGGCAAAAGAAAAATTGCTGGCGGTGGTTGAAAAAGAGGTGGAGGAAGACATTGTTATGCGGGCTCAAAAGCTTGAAGTGTTCGGAAAGGAACGCCTTGATAGAAAAGCGCGTGAAATCCTCACCACGGCCATACACCGCCTTGCCAACTCAGTTTCCTCCGACATTATGACCACAAGTGTTGCCATTCCATCAGATGAGATAAAAGGCAAAATTATCGGCAAAGAAGGGCGGAACATCAAGGCTTTTGAGCGGGCAACGGGAGTTGAGGTTATTGTTGACGACACGCCGGGCTTTATCACCATTTCCTCCTTTGACCCCGTTCGCCGCCATATTGCAAAAAATGCGCTGGAAAACCTTGTCGCCGATGGAAGAATACAACCGGTAAAAATTGAAGAGATGGTTGAGAAAGCGAAGAAGGAAATAAACGAGGTCATAAAAGAGAAAGGAGAGCAGGCGGCGTATGAGTGCGGGGTGTTTAATCTCGACCCGCGAATCGTGAGCATCCTCGGCCGCCTCCACTACCGCACCAGTTACGGACAAAATGTTTTGCAACATTCAATTGAAATGGCACATATGGCAGGCATCATCGCACAGGAAGTCGGTGCTGACGTACCTGTCGCCAAAGCAGGGGCTCTTTTGCACGACCTTGGAAAAGCAGTGGACCACGAGGTCCAAGGAACGCATGTAGAAATCGGAAGGAGGATTTTGCAGAAATTCGGTGCCGATGTGCGGATTATCCAAGCGATGCAGTCTCATCATGAAGAATACCCCTATGAAACGCTTGAAGCCTATATCGTGCAAGCAGTAGACGCTATTTCCGGAGGCCGCCCGGGTGCGCGTCGTGATAGCGTTGAAAATTACCTCAAGCGCTTGGGAGATTTGGAAGGAATAGCTAATTCTTTCCCCGGCATTGAGAAGTCCTACGCCCTTTCCGCTGGACGTGAGGTGCGTGTGTTCGTAAAACCTGCCGAAATTTCGGACCTTGATGCCCGAAAATTGGCTCGAGACATAGCCCTTCGCATAGAAAGCGAGCTTAAATACCCTGGAGAAATTAAGGTAAACGTCATTCGGGAAAACCGGGTTATCGAATTTGCACGCTAGAAGACTTCCTTGCACCCTTTGTGCGCTCGTATATAATTACTCCACGGCTACACCCAAGGCTCAAATACTTGGGGGGTGGAGGCGGTCGAGAAGATTTATCAGAAATATCTCTATAACGAATCTTTCATGAACAAACAAGCAATTGTTGACGCAGTAGCAGAAAAAATCGGAGTGGCGAAAACCCAAGCCGAGCTAGCGGTTGACACGTTTATTGACTCAATCGTCAACACTTTGAAGAAAGGCGAGGAGGTGTCTATCGCAGGCCTTGGAATCTTTGCAACAAAGACTCGAGCTGCGCGACAGGCCCGAAACCCAAGAACCGGAGCAGCAATCCAGGTTCCCTCAATGAATGTCCCTAAATTTCGAGCCGCAAAAGCTCTTAAGGAAGCAGTTAAATAAATCGTCTAGATTTATTTACTCTAAGACATCGTCTTGGAGATATATTTTCCCTCTAGAGGAAACCACAAAACCCGCTTCTGGCGGGTTTTGTGGTTATAAAAGTAATATTTCAATTTTAGAAAAAAGCCCTCTGTAGAAATAAATTCTACAGAAGGCTTGGTTTTAGAGCTTTTCAGTTCAACTTTTTGGCGTCATCGATCATGCGACCGGAGACCAGTAGGACACCGATAACTACACACAACAACAAAACCGTGTCGATCTTCTCGATCTTTTTGGAGGCGAGCTCTTGCATAACAACAAGAGCAATCCCCGCCAACATAGCAAAAATATAAGCGATTTGGCCGACAGTTTTCATTGCTTCTCCTCCTTTTTGAAGAACTTCACAATGCTTTTTATTTGGTTCCGACAAAACATTATAATATTTAATTAAAAAGTCAAGTACGTGAATCGCCCCGAGAGAATCGGTTACGGGTCTTTTTTGTTGAATTTTATTTTCCATGCACGTCTTACAACCCCGTATCAGGAAGATAGGAGCGAAGCGACGTAAGAAACCGCAGGTGTCTTAAGCGGGGGTCGGGGTTGTAAGGTGCGGGTAGGGAGAATCGGTCACGGGTCTTTTCTTGCTAGAAAAGCCTGCGACCCCGCCTCGGCACGTCTGCCTCCGGCTTTCGATTCTCCTCACATATAAAAACAACCCCATGAATGGGGTGTCTTTTATATGTGCGGGTAGGGAGAATCGAACTCCCATCTTATCCTTGGCAAGGACATGTTCTACCACTAAACCATACCCGCAAGTAAAGGAATGGTAGCAAAAAAATATACCGTGGGCAATTTTAAACCTATATAATGAAAGTTATGTCTGGGTTTAGAGCACTTCTTATAGCTTTGGTTATTGTGCTTGCAGCATATGCGGGTGGTCTATTGACCGTAAACCCGCCCCAAGATAAAAAAACCTCAGTGCCGGTTATCAAAGAAGAAATTAAAGAAAGTGAATCTGCCTCAACCACTCCAACTAAAGACACGGGACACTCAACAAGCACAAAAGAAACTCCTCTGTCTGTAGTTAAGAAAAGCTCTGAAACTCCAACCGTTGGAGAGACAATCGTCCTTGTAAAAAAAGATCTCCCCGCTCCCCCACCTCCTCCCGTTGATTTTGAAAAAATAAACGAGTATGCGAGAGACGCTCTTGTTAATATTATCTGCGTACCGAAGAGCGGTGGTCTTGATTCGGTAAGCGGAAGCGGAATTATTATTGATAAAAAAGGTGTGATACTGACCAACGCCCACATTGCCCAGTACTTTCTCCTTTCAGACTTTCTGGCCTGCATAATTCGCACTGGAAGTCCGGCAACTGCCCGCTATGAGGCTGTGCTTCTCTACATTCCCAATAAATGGATTGAAGAAAATGCTTCGAACATTGTTGCTGAAAACCCTCAAGGAACCGGAGAGAGCGACTATGCTTTTCTTCTTATTTCCAAAGCATTAAATGGAGGTGTTCTCCCACAAGAGTTTCCCTTTCTCCTCCTAGAAGAGGCAGATGTACAGAAAAGCAATCAGGCCCTCGTAGCAGGATATCCGGCGGGATTTCTTGGAGGACTGACGATATTTAACAACCTCTATGCAATTTCCTCTGTAGTGACGATTAGAGATGTTTTTACATTTGTGACAGATACAATTGATATCTTCTCTGTAGGTGGAAATCTTCTTGCACAAAAAGGAGCATCGGGCGGGGCGATAGTAAACAAAGACAGCAAAGTGGTAGGAATAGTCACTACAGCGACGAGTGAGGCGCAAACTGCCGACCGAGACCTGCGAGCCGTTAGCTCAAGCTATATACTCCGAAACTTTTTTGAATACAAAAACATATCACTAAATAAGTTTCTTGAAAAAGATCTTTTAGCCGAAGTGTCACTATTTAAAGAGGGAGAATTTCCTCACCTTTCTTCCCTGCTTGAGAACGAGATTCTAAAATAAAACACCTTTGGCATAAATTGCGCCAAAGGTGTTTTTGTATTCTATTTTTGAGCGAAAAAGGCGCTTTTTATGAGCATATTAGAAGAGATTTTCTCCCCGTCCAATTCGCCGAAATACGGCTGGACTCCCTGTGCCATAACTTCCCCGAACATTTTTTGAAGTTCGGTAAGTGAAGGAAGGTCAGCAAGTGCTTCATTTCTGAATCGCAGAAAACGAATCTCCCCCATTGAAGAAGCAACGTCCCTCACTCTCTCATCGTCGAGGTGATGCACATAACGACTGCCGGCGTACCAGCATCCGCATAATGTGTCCCCAAAAACGTCATCGACGTGTTCGAGAATTTTCATCGCTCGCCACGATTGAAGAATGCGAATTGGGGAAAGAAGACCCCAGTATTGTATTTTGCCTTCTTCAGAAATCAGACCCACACCAACTTGATTGCTCTCTACAACAACGCATGGGGTTGCCATGAATTTTTGAGGAGTTTCGATTTTTGGGCCTATAGGTCCGAGCAAGCGGCGCGTCTCTCGAAAAGACGTTTTATAAAAAGCCTTTACTGACGGAGTTCCCTTGCATACCACAAAAGCTTCCATATCCCCTCCTTTAAGGTTTTGTTACAAAGAAAACTCTGCCTGATAAAGTATCACAATGAGAGACAAAAACAAGTCGGGATGCCGAGATTCGAACTCGGGCTACATGCTCCCAAAGCACGCGTGCTACCGCTACACCACATCCCGAAAGAAACGCATTAGGCAGTTTAGCACAGACCCTAAAAGACAAAAAGTTTTTTAGGGTCAAACTACTATATCTTCAAGAAAATCAACCTTTGCCTTTCCACCCTTTACATCAAGATACACAGCGGCTACATCAAAAACCCATTCTACCTTTTCTGAAATATTCTTTTCTAGGAGGTACGTTTCAATAGTTTTGAAAATCCTTTTTAGTTTCCACGGATGAACATTTTCTTCCGGCCTATAATTATTTGTTTCATGATTAACATTTTCTAAGTTTTCACGTGAAACGGTCTTTACTTCAACAAAATGGAGCTTTTTGGACTTTTGGGCAATAACGTCTATTTCACCAAAGAATTTTCTATAGTTTCTATCTAGGATCTTAAATCCTTTATTTTCAAGGTAGTCACAAGCAACATCTTCTCCTAATCTACCTATATTTTGCTTTGAATCACTTTGTTTCATGATTAACATTTCATAAGTTTTCACGTGAAACATTAAAAAGTCTCAAATAACATGACATTTTCAATAATCTGTAAAATATGAAGTAAAATAAGACTTTTTAGGACATTTATTAGGACAAAAGTCCTTTTGTCCTTTGTCTTTTATACACGCTGTACACAGCCTTATCAACAATTTATCGAGTGCGGGTAGGGGGAATCGGTCACAGGTCTTTTTTGCTAAAAAGCCCGCGACCCCCGCCTCGCGCCGTCGCGCTCCGGCCTTCGATTCCCCCGATTTTTAGCCAGAAAGTGCGGGTAGGGGGAATCGAACCCCCATCTACTGCTTGGAAGGCAGTCATTCTACCACTAAACCATACCCGCAAACCATGTAAGATATTATAATCTTAAACACCTTCTTCTGCAAAAATGCTCTTCTTGGTGCCCCCGGCAGGACTCGGTCACTGGTCTTTTTCTGCTGAAAAAGCCCGCGACCCCGTCTCGGCACGTCTCTGCCTCCGGCTTTCGAGTCCTCGACCAGC
>JBBTXU010000004.1:10325-12462 GCA_038062155.1 Patescibacteria group bacterium
CCAGCGCCCCGCCAATGGCGGGGCGCTGGTCAACCGTGGTGCTCCCGGTAGGACTCGAACCTACAACAACAGTTCCGAAGACTGTTGTGATATCCGTTTCACCACGGGAGCAATGTAGAGATAATATCCCACAATTGGCTAAAAAACAAAATATATAATAGAATTTGTGTCAATGATTGGGAAAAATTCCATGTTTTCTATTCCTCCTGAAGTTTCACGCGTAACCGAAAGCTTAGAAAAGGGAGGTTTTGAGGCGTATATTATTGGTGGTTGTGTTCGTGATCTTATAGTAGGAAAAAAGCCAAAAGATTGGGATATAACGACCAATGCGACTCCAGAGCAAATAATGGCCATTTTCAAGGACAGTTTTTATGAAAATAACTATGGGACAGTAGGAGTGGTCAATAGAGAGTGCGAGGATAAAACCCTTGAAGTTATTGAAATAACGCCATATCGACTGGAAGCGGCATATTCAGACAGCAGACGACCTGATTCGGTGACTTTTAGTAAAAATGTCTCTGATGACCTTAAACGCCGAGATTTTACCATCAATGCTATCGCCTACAGCTCATCAAAAAATGACATTATTGATCTTCATGGCGGTCAAAAGGACATTGAGAAGGGAATTATACGAACGGTAGGGAATCCTGATGAACGGTTTTCTGAAGACGCACTAAGAATGCTTCGTGCTATCCGATTACATGCTGAATTAGGTTTCACGTTAAATAAAGAGACTGAAGATGCAATACAGAAAAATGCTAACCTCTTAGGAAAGATTTCCAAAGAGAGGATTCGAGATGAATTTATACGTATTATTCTTTCAAACAACCCCCAAGAAGCCATTATTTTAAGCCATAAATTAGGAGTTTTCTCATTCATTTTCCCGGAATTGCAAAAAGGTATTGGTGTTGAGCAGAATCAAGCTCATGCCTACGATGTCTGGACACACAATCTCAAAACACTTAGTCATTCAGTTAAAAAGGGTTGGGATTTAAGCATTCGTCTTGCGTCACTTCTTCATGATATTGCTAAGCCTCATACAAGGGAGTGGTCGGAAGAGAAAAAAGATTGGACGTTTCACGGCCATGATGTTGTTGGTGCTAAAGTTGCACAAAAAGCTCTCAAAGAGCTCCATTTTTCTAAAGAAATTACGGACAAAGTGGTAAATCTTGTTCGCTGGCACATGTTTTTTTCAGATACTGAACAAATAACGCTCTCTGCTGTCAGACGCCTCATTTCAAATGTGGGAAAAGAGAATGTCTGGGACCTTATGAATTTGAGAGTGTGCGACCGCATAGGAACAGGAAGACCCAAAGAGAATCCTTACCGCTTAAGAAAATACAAAGCGATGGTTGAAGAGGCGATGGCAGACCCCATATCCGTAGGCATGCTTGAAATTGATGGGACAGTTCTCATAAAAGAGCTAGGTCTGGCCCCAGGGCCAAAAATAGGAAATATTCTTCACGCTCTTCTCGAAGAAGTGTTTGAAGATCCGAAACTTAATACAAAAGAAATATTACTTAAAAAGGCTGCGCAATTAATAAATATTCCGGAGGAAGAGCTTAAAAAATTAGGGGAGAAAGGAAAAGAGGAAAAGGATAAAAAAGAGAAGGAAAAAGTTACCAAAATAAGGCAGAAATACTGGGTGGAGTAGGGAAATCGTCCCGCACTATCATGGTGCGGGACGATTTTTTTATATATAAAAACCACCCATTAATAACGGGTGTAATTAATAGGTGGTGGTGAAAGAGGTGTTCAGAAAAACACGTAGGAATCCTTGAGCATATCCTAGAAGAAAAGAAAATGGTTGCGGATATGTATATGGAGGACACGTTCGTGCCCAAACAATCTTTCGGCAAACAGCCGGCGGCTTCTCAAAGAACCAATGCATAATTTTTGTCTCTTACAACTCCAGACAATAATTTTTGCGCCTGGATAAATGGTACCACTTTTAACGTGTGTGTGAATACGCGTATGTGGATAAGTGGATATTAGAGAGATAGGGAAACAGATATGGGGCAGTGGTCAGAACCTAACACATCGCTGTATATCTTGGCATTCTCTATCTTGCTGTAGAGTTCCGGAGTTGCGAAAAAATAATCAACAACCATATGCCATCTCTTCGGACTATGCTTGG
>JBBTXU010000004.1:12472-19002 GCA_038062155.1 Patescibacteria group bacterium
TGCGAAAAAATAATCAATTCGCCAGCCGACATTTCTCTGTCGAGCAAATATTTTCATATCCCAGTAGGTGTAGGCGTCGGTAAGAGAGGGATTTTGTTTTCTGAAGACGTCGATGTAACCTTTTGAAATTAATTTGTCGAGCCACGCGCGCTCTTCAGGCAAAAACCCGGTATTTTTTTCATTTTCTTTTGGCCGAGCTAGGTCAATTTCATTGTGAGCGGTGTTTATATCACCACAAAAAAGAACATTTTTTTGTTTCCGGCGTAATTTTTCAACGTACTGTAAAAATGCGTCGTAGTATTTAAGTTTATACGCAAGACGTACAGGACCACCACCTCCATTGGGGAAGTAAGTATTGATAAGGGTGAAATCCTTGAAATGGAGAGTGAGCGACCGGCCTTCATTATCAAGAGAGGGGACTCCTATCCCTTTCTCTGTGCGCTCCGGAGCCGCCTGGCTTAATATTCCCACACCGCTATAGCCCTTTTTTTCAAGAGGTGAGTCGAAGTAGCAATTGTGGCCCTGTTTAGAGATAATTTCTGGTGGAATTTGCTCTGTGGTTGCTTTGGTCTCCTGAAGACAAATGATATACGGAGCTCTCTTTTTTACCCATTCCCAACAGCCCTTGCGGTAACAGGCCCGAATGCCGTTTACATTCCAGGAAATTATTTCGAGAGACTTTTTCATAGAAATAGACGCGGATAAAAATTACAATCCTTTATTATGATACTTTTTATGGATATCGCGAAGATGTTTGTCAGTCACGTGAGTATAAATCTGGGTTGTACCAATATGCGCGTGGCCCAGAAGCGCTTGAACCGAGCGCAAGTCAGCTCCATTTGAAAGCAAATCTGTTGCAAAGCTGTGACGAATGACATGGGGAGTCACTTTTTTCATAATTCCCGCTTTTATCGCGTATTCTTTTATGATTCGCTCAACGGAACGAGGAGTGAGCTGCTCATTTTCATTTTTATTTCTGCTTACTTGCACGAACAGCGCGTCGCTCATATCAGCTCTTTTTTTAATATAGGCGGTTAAGGCCCGCTTTGCTTGTTCAGAGAGAAAAATGATTCGTACCTTGTCTCCTTTTCCGCGAATTGAGAGTTCATCGCGCTTGAGATCAATGTCCCGAGAGAGAGAGCAGAGTTCCGATACGCGAAGGCCTGTCGAAAAAAAAAGCTCGAGCATCGCTTTGTCGCGAAGAGATTTCACATCTTCTCCTCGGGGAGCGGCAAGAAGGCGTCTAAGCTCATCGGAAGATATGAGGTCAAGTGACCTTTCTCCCACCTTTGCAAGTTCAATGCGCTCTGCAGATAAAGAGGGAATACCCAGACGCATTAAATACTTAAGGAAAGATCGAAGGGCTATCAAGTGGTAATTTTGAGTTTTTTTCTTCAAAAACTCATTTCTACCCTTAGAGGGTCCGGCAGGTTGACGGTTGAGCCATAGCCGATATTCCCTAATGGAATCGTCTGTAATGTCTTTTGCCTTGGTAAGTTTTGAAAAGGAGAGAAAACGCCTGATATAATGGTCGTAATTGCGTACTGTTTTAAGACTTCGGCCCTTTTCAATCTCTAAATACTGTAGGAATTGCCCCGAAAGTTCGGTTAAGTTCATATTATTGTGCGACTATTACAGTATACGCCATAAAACGGCTTCTGTTAACGAAAGTGTTGCAAAATAAGGTCTTTTATGCTACGATTGGGCTTCTTATGCTTACCCAGACAAAGAAAAAGAGAGTTATTGAGAACGTCAAAGTTCACGACACCGACACTGGGTCGGCCGAGGTTCAGATTGCCATTTTGAGCAAAAGAATTGAGGAATTGACAGACCATCTCAAGAAAAACAAGAAGGACAATCACTCTCGCCGAGGACTTCTTCAGATAGTCGCCAACAGACAGACACACATGAATTACCTTCAAAAGAAGAGCTCTCGACGCTTTAATTCTTTGATGAAGAAGCTTAATATCAACAAAAAAGCTTAGTTTCGGTTGTTTTTTGTTCGTTATTTTTTACGGGGTGTTAGGGAAGCATTTTTTATTTCGGCTAGCGAGGAGCGGAGTGGAAACAAGTTTCCACTCCGTCCGAGCGAAGACGAAACAAAGGGTTTAATGCTTTAGAGCATTAATACCATTTATAAGTTCATTATTTTTATACGTTATGACAGCTATTAAACATCCGGGCCAGAGAGTAGGAATCTTTATTGATACTCAAAATCTCTATCACAGTGCGAAAAACATTTATAAACGGAGGGTTAACTTCGGCCAAATAGTCAAAGACGGCCTTGCGGGGCGTACTCTTGTGCGTGCGCTCGCCTACATGGTGCGGACAGAGTCCGGCGAAGAACAAAGCTTTATTGAAGCGCTTGAGAAAGCGGGCATTGAAACAAAAACAAAAGATCTTCAGATCTTCTACGGGGGAGCGAAAAAGGCCGATTGGGATGTAGGTATCGCCGTTGACGCCATCACCCTCTCCTCTCGTCTTGACGCGGTGATTATTGTATCGGGCGACGGGGATTTTATTCCGCTTGTTGAGTACTTACAATTCAACAAAGGATGCCAGGTTGAGGTTATTGCATTCGGAAAATCAGCATCTGCGAAGCTCATTGAAGCAGCTGATGACTATATCAATCTTGATGACAATTCTCGCCGCTATCTTATGCCCGGTTCAAATTACCGTGAGCGCCCAAATACTCGCGAGGCCTAATAGAGTTTGCTACACTAACACTGATACTTATTAAAAGCCTTCGGATACATGGATTTGAAAGTAATTTCAAGTCTTTAGTCTGGAGGTTTTCAAGCTATGCAGAAAAAATAATACTCCATTGACACCCGCAACAAACGAACCTGAAAAAAAGACTCCTGAAGCTCCTCTGAAATTCAGCAATTTTAACGTGCCTTCCGACGAAGGAATTGAGTTTTTTCAAGATGCTGCAGAAAAAAAAGAAACAGTCGTAGAAGAAAAACCTCTAGTGATTGCACCGCAAAGCCCTCTTGAAAAAATGGGGAATACTCTCATTACCCAAGATCCATTTGCACTCTATCAGGAAGGACGGAATATTTCTGCCCGGCCTGTGGCAGACGCCTCTCCTCAAAATCAACCGGAGCGCATACAAACGTTTATGAGTAGCAAATATTCAGAGTCTCCTATAAAGCCTCTGCGAACGTATAGAGGAGATGTGGAAGAAGCGATGAAAGGGGAAAAAACATCGGTTGTGACGATAGTTCTTGCACAGAAAAAAAAGGAAGAGCATTCCGAACAGATAAAAAAGCAGGGTGCTGTTGCTCAAAACGTATTTGTTTCATTCTTGACCGTCGTCCTTGTCATTGCGGGAATAGGTTCGGTAACAATGTTTTTGTACGTAAAATCACAACAACAGAGGGCAGTGTCAACATTTTACAAACAAAGAATTGTTCCTGCGGATAAAGAAGTGAGTGTGGATGTTTCGGTAGGGGGACTTATGGATATTGTGGGGAACATGCATACGCTTGAAATCCAGAGTGGAGAACTTGTTCTTTTCCGACTTCTTAAAGGAGAAGGGGGAGTAGAACTCTCTCCTCAAGAGGCGGCGTTGTTACTTGATTCGAAAATACCGGGAAATTTACTGCGCTCTTTTTCATCGAACTATATGTTCGGCGTGTACAGAGAAAAAGCACCCACGCCTTTCTTTATTGTGAAGACCGATTCTTTTGAAACTGCTTTTTCCGGTCTCTTGTCGTGGGAAAAGACGTTTCCGCTTTCTGCAGGAGAATTATTCGCACTTGGAACCGCGCCTCAAATATCATTTGAAGACAAGGTGGTAAAAAATAAAGATACACGAATTCTTAAAAATCAAAGTGGTCAAACAGTGATTCTCTACGCATTTCTTGATTCGGAAACGATTATATTCACCGGAAACGAAGCAGTGTTTGGCAACCTGCTTGACCGATATTTTAATTCAAAGTTTGTGCGGTAAGGTTTTTTGCTTTATACAGGAGTTTGTTACAATACACACATGGACACGACACATTTCAAAAATAAACTTGAGGAAGAACTAGCGATTCTTGAGAAGGAACTCAAAAGCGTTGGAAGACGAAATCCTCAAAACCCCGCTGACTGGGAAGCAAAACCGGATAGTACGGAGCGTTCTGCCGACCCCACCGATTCAGCCGACACTATTGAAGATTTTGAGGAAAATACCGCGATTTTAAAGCAACTTGAAATAAGATTCAATGAAATAAAAGAAGCACTTTCGCGAATAACGGATGGGACGTACGGCATCTGTGAAAAAGGCAAAGAAATAATTGAGACAGACCGCTTGGAAGCAAATCCTGCGGCACGCACCTGCAAAGCCCACATGCAAGGATAGTTTCCATGAATTTTTCAAAAGTTTATAGCGCTCAGCATACTCTCCTAACAGCTAGAATTGTTACTGTTGAAGTTGACCTCTCTCGAGGACTTCACGCGTTTACTGTGGTCGGCCTTCCCGACAAGGGTGTTGAGGAATCAAAAGACCGCGTCTCTTCAGCGATAAAGAATTCTGGATGGAAATCTCCGAAAAGCAGAAATCAAAAGATAGTAGTGTCGCTCGCTCCTGCGAATCTCAAGAAAGAAGGTCCGATGTTTGATCTTCCTATTGCTCTTGCGTATCTGCTTGCATCAGAAGACATCGTATTTTCATCAAAGGAGAAGCTATTTGTAGGGGAACTTTCCCTTGATGGCGCGGTGCGGAGAGTTAATGGCATACTTCCGCTTATTGCGGAAGCAAGGAAGCAGGGTTTGAAGCAGGCATTTGTACCATTTGAAAATGTTCGTGAAGCTGCTTTTGTTGAAGGCATAGAAATTTTCCCCGTACACACGCTTAAGGAGGTCGTCGAGCATCTCGATCTAAAAGAGGGTGCGAGAAGGAAATTAATTTCGCCTTATGGAAAAACAGAAATTTCATACATAAAAAACAGTCTTGGAGTAGATTTTTCCGACATTAAAGGACAAGAAACTGCAAAAAGAGGTTTGGAAATTGCAGCGGCAGGGGGACACAATATTGCGATGTATGGACCTCCCGGAACCGGAAAAACGATGTTGGCAAAAGCATTCTGCAACATTCTTCCCCCGCTCTCCGCTGAAAAGATATTTGAGACAACAAGTGTTCATTCAATAGCCGGGGTTCTCAAAGACGACCTTGTTACCGCCCCGCCTTTCCGCTCTCCGCACCATACCGCGTCCTATGTATCTCTGGTTGGCGGAGGAACCACCCCTAAGCCGGGAGAAGTAACTCTTGCGCACAATGGTGTGCTCTTTCTTGATGAATTTCCTGAATTTGAGAGCCGTGTTATTGACGCTCTGCGTGAACCCCTTGAAGAGCGGGTGGTGCGCGTATCGCGAGCGAGGGGGTCGGCAGAATTTCCTGCTCGTTTTATTCTTATTGCCGCAATGAATCCGTGTCCCTGCGGATTCTGGGGAGTAAGGGGTAAAAACTGCGTATGCAGCCCGATGGATCTTATCCGTTATAAAAGAAAAATATCGGGTCCGATAGTTGATCGTATTGATATTTGGGTTGAAGTATCCCACATAGATCACTCGCGACTTATGGAGAGAGGTGGGGAAGAAGAAAATAACGAGATGTTTGAAAGAGTGCTTGCCGCACGGAGAGTTCAAAAAGAGCGCTTTAGCGATTGGAATATTAATATTGATACGAATAGCGAACTAGGCGCCCGCAATATTATAAAACTTATTGGAGAGAATTCAGAGGCAAAAAAAATACTCGATGACGCAGCACAACGCCTTATGCTCTCGCCTCGCATGTATCATCGACTAATAAAAGTTGCTCGTACCATTGCCGATTTGGAGGGCATGAGAGACATTGAAGAGAGACACATGCTTGAGGCGCTTGCATATCGTCCTAAAAGAGAGGAGTAAAAATCTGGAAAGGCTAGAAAGGATTCTTTGCTCCGCGAACTTCAAAGTGAACGTGGTTGCCTGTTGAGCGGCCAGTGGTACCTACAAACCCAATCACTTGTCCTTGCTCAACAATATCTCCTACAGAGACCGCGTTACGCAAGTTGTGAGAATAGAGAGTTTGTGTGCCATTGTTATGCGATATGACGATATAGTTTCCGTATCCGCCATTCCATCCGCCTTCTCGAGAGACGATTACAACACCGTTTGCCGCAGCAACTATTGGGTTTCCGCGCGGGGCCGCAATATCAACTCCATTGTACCCATGGATCCCCTGGGTTTTTCTGCCCTGAACCGGACGCACATAATATCCATCGTAATTAGGATAGAGAGTCACACGGGTGCCTACTGCAATAGAGGAAGAAGACGATGAGCGAGATGGTGCTGCTATTTCTCCGTCAGGCACAATGACAATCTCTCCGACAGCAAGAACTTGCCCTGATGAGAGGTCGTTGTATTGAAGAATTTCACTAGCGTCTCCTTTATAAAGTTTAGCAATACTTGCTACCGTATCGCCCTTCTTAACAGTATGGCGAACTCCGGAGACAGGAAGAATGACGAGAACGTGGCCTTCTCTAAGAGGCGTGCCGCGGCGG
>JBBTXU010000005.1:0-10777 GCA_038062155.1 Patescibacteria group bacterium
ATGACGGCGACATCAGTCGTTCCCCCGCCAATATCAACTATCATGTGTCCGATAGCTTCCTGAATAGGAATGCCTGCGCCAATCGCGGCGAGAATAGGCTCTTTGACCACATAGGCATTACGAGCTCCAGCGCGTAATGCCGCTTCAATAACCGCTCGCCTCTCGGTTGATGTTACTCCCTCGGGGACAGAAACAAGTACTTCAGGTTTAAAAATATTCCAGCGCCCAAGAGCTTTTGTAATAAAGTACCGAAGCATTGCTTCCGTCACGCGGTAGTCGGCAATGACACCGTCGCGCATCGGTCGATACGCAATAATATTTCCAGGTGTTTTTCCTATCATACTTTTTGCCTCCGCCCCGACAGCTAAAATCCGATTATCTTCTTGGGATACCGCGACAACAGAGGGCTCATTGAGGACTACTCCTTTTCCAGGAACATAGACAAGCGTATTTGCGGTTCCTAAATCAATTCCCAATTTTTTTGAAAAAATTCCCATGAAGATTACGCTGACCCTGCCTTTTTTCTCCTTTCAATTGAAACACCTACTGCCGAGAGCCGCTCTTCAATGCGCTCGTACCCTCGGTCAATGTAATAGACGTTATTGATAATGGAGGACCCTCGCGCGACGATAGCCGCAATGAGAAACGCAAGTCCTGCCCGGATATCGGGACCATCAAGCTCGCGCCCTTTAAGAGGAGTTACTCCTTTTATGAGCGCGCGCTGCGTATCCCACATGACGATATCGGCGCCCATGCGCTTAAGATCTTCAATGTAGCTTAGTCTCCCTTCAAAAATTGTTTCAAACACAAGATTTTCTCCCTTGCATTGCGTAAAAAAAACAACAAGGGGTGCCTGAAGATCTGTTGGAAAGCCGGGGTATTCGTGAGTCTTTATTTGGAGAGAGAGAGGCGTGTTTGCTTTTTTCCATCCGCGCACATGAAGAGTGTCTTTCCCCTCCTTAATGATAACTCCGCTCTCGCGTAACACATCAATGAGCGCGCGGACATGGTCGGGCTTGCAGTCACTGATAAGAAGGTTATCCGATGAGAGAGCGCCCAACAGAAGGAAACTTCCTGTCTCAATACGGTCAGGAATTGTGTCATACGAATGCTTTGGAGATAAGGGAGCTCCACCGGTAATTTTAAGAGTGGTTGTGCCAATCCCTTCAATACGCGCGCCATTGCTTAGAAGAAACTGTGCTAATGCGGTAACTTCCGGCTCCAAAGCGACATTGCGCAATACCGTCACGCCTCGGGCAAGCACAGCTGCCATAATAAATGTCTCGGACACGGTCACGCTTTGAATTTTGAAAAATATATCCGCTCCGGAAAGTTTGCCTTTCGGAGCAAAGAGGGTGAAATGTTCGTCGCGCTCGAGAACCCGCGCACCCATCTTTTTGAAGCCTTGGAGAAAAAGATCAATAGGGCGCTTGCCGATAACACATCCGCCAGGATAGGGAAACACAACTTTTCCGAAGCGTGAAAGTAGCGGTCCTGACAAAAGAATAGAGGCTCGAAAACGTTTTGCGATTGCGGTGTCGAGTATGTGCGCGTGAGCGCTCTCGGGTGAAATTAAAAGAGTCCGGTCATTTTTTGCGCTCACTTTTGCTCCAAGAGAACTCATAAGTTCTGACATGCGCAACACATCTTCAATGTGCGGAACATTGTGGAGGAGAATTGGACCACTGAAAAGGAAAGAAGAGGCCATGGCCGGAAGCACCGCGTTCTTGGAACCCCTAATGGGAATTTCGCCTTTAAGAAGGCGCTTGCCAGCAAGACCTTGTATCAAAAACTCATCTTTCATGTCCATATACTACGTGCTTTTCGCCCCTTTATCAATTTACCCGCCTAACTTTGAAAAAATGTTTGATATTAGAAAAAATCTTGCAAATAAATGTTTATTTTATTCACTATTAACTGATTGGGAGAAGTTTGGCGGGTGAATTGAATTTTAAGAGGTTTTCTGGAATGATTGAGGTGATGAAAAGAAAAGAATATCGCATATTAGCCATTTTAGGAGGTACTTCGCTTATCGGGATATCCGTGTTCTTTGCTCTTGGATACAGAGTTTCCACTAAAGGATTTCTATCCCCGAGTTCAATTTCAATTCTCTCTCCTTCGCCTCAAAGCTCCATATTCGTAGATGGGAATAAAAAAACAACAACAAAGACAGCAAACCAGCTGGTAGAGATTGGGAACCTCTCTGCCGAAGTGCACAATGTCCTCGTGGCTCATACTGACTTCTTCCCATGGGCAAAAAATGTGAGTGTGGAACACGGCAAAACCGCAGAATTACGACCGTTCCTTATCCCCCTCGCACCTCAAGCAACAATTGTTCTCGAAACCAATCCGCTCTACCGAGAAATAAAAACAAACATTGCGGGAGACACGCTGCCAAGCATACGGAGCCCAAAAACTTCCGCTGATGGAGGGGTTTCCATATGGACAGAGGACTCTGTTGTGTACGCGATGTGGCAGGGAGACAAAAAAGCACCGTTGTCTCTGTGCGAAAGCAATTGTGACCGCATGATGGTATTTGCCTCAGATTCTCCAATAAGAAGCCTTGGGTTTTATACAAATCGCAATGATGTCATTGTTATCGCGGTGAAAAGCGGAATATATGCCATTGAAATAAATGCTTCTGGCATACAGAATTTCCAGCCACTCTACGAAGGAAAGGAGCCTGCTTTTTTTAAAAAAGGAAACACCTATCAAGTAATTGATGATAGAGCGGCTTTTGAAATCTCTTTGTGATGAATATAGAAACATCAGGGGAGAACAAGGTGAGTATCATCCATTGCATTCCCTTGTCCTCCGGGGTCTTCAAAGAGAGCTTGTCTTATTTCACAACCCAAGACATTCCTGTAGGCGCCATCATTGCCATTCCGGTGAGGGGACGCTCTGTCCGCGGACTTGTAGTTGAAGTACAGGATGCAAAAAGCATCAAAACGGGGATTAAAAACGCGCCATTTGCGTTAAAAAGAATTGAGTCGGTAGAAACTATTGCTTTTTTCTCTCCGGAGTTCATTGAAAGCGCGAGAGTCGCGGCAGAGTATTTCGCGACCACAACAGGTCAAGCGCTTAGTGCTCTTATTCCAAAGACGGTGCTTGAAAATATTTCCAAAATAGTACCTCACACGTCAGGAAAAACAGTCCTTGCCCCAACAGAGAAGTTTGCGATGCAAGCAGATACGCCAGAGCGCTTTGCTCACTATAAAAGTTTCATTCGTGAAGAGTTTGCGAAAGGCTCCTCCGTATTTTTCTGCCTGCCGACAGTTGAGGACGTGCGCAAGGTGCATGAGAGCCTGGAGAAAGGAATTGAAAGCTACATATTTACCCTTCACGGCTCGCTTTCCAAAAAAGAAATGCTTGCGACGTGGAATATTATTTTGTCCGAAACACATCCGGTCGTTATCATTGCAACGGGTACTTTTCTCTCCATCCCGAGGCGGGATATCGGCGTCATAGTTCTTGAACGAGAAAATTCCCGCAGTTATAAAACTCTGAAGCGTCCGTTCATAGACATTCGCACGTTTGCGGAAATATTTGCCCGCATAAGCCGTAAAAACCTTGTTTTTGGAGACACGCTTCTTCGTGTTGAAACGCTGTGGCGCTATAAAAAAGGAGAATTTCTTGAACTGATTCCGCTTAAATTCAGGAGCCTTATTAAAGGCGAGCAGGAAATCGTATCAATGAAAGGCAAGAAACCGATACGCGGACAGGTATCAGTCATAAGCGACTCGCTTGCCGCACTTATTGAAGAAACGAAGCAAAAGCATGAACATCTTTTTATCTTTTCTGCGCGCAAAGGACTTTCTACGTCAGTAGTATGCCAAGATTGCGGACAAGTGGTGCTCTCTGAGCGCTGTTCTCACCCGGTTATTCTTTACAAAGACGAGAAAGAAAATTTCTTTTTCTGCCCGATATGCAAAGAGAGGCGCAATGCCAAAGAGTTGTGCAAAAACTGCGGAGGGTGGCGGCTTATTGCCCTTGGGGTAGGTATTGAGCGCGTAGAGGAAGAGATACGGGAACGTTTTCCCGATGTTCCCCTTATCCGCTTGGACCGAGACACGGTAAAAACTCACAAAAAAACACTTGATATCGTCAAGAAATTTGAAGATGCGCCGAGTGGGATTTTACTTGGCACAGAACTCGCGCTCGCGTATGTATCAAAAATTGAAAATGCCGCTGTTGCTTCGATGGACTCTCTCTTCTCCATTCCCGATTTTCGAATAAATGAAAAAATACTGCGCATTCTCTTTACCATGCGCTCTATTGCAAATAAAAAGCTCATCATCCAAACCCGTAATCCTGACAATCCCATTCTTGATTTCGCGCTTAAAGGCAACTTCGCCGATTTTTATAAATCAGAAATCGAGGAAAGAGAAGCATTTGGCTATCCCCCATTCACCGTCATCATAAAGATTACCATTCGCGGAAAGAAACCAGCAGTGGAAACAGCGCTTGCGATGGTCGCGGAAAAATTCAAAGAATACAAACCGTATGTATTCCCCGCTGCAACTACCATAAAAGGAGTGTGGGCAATGAATGCGGTGATTAAAATGTCCCGAGAGAAGTGGGTTGATTCCGTGTTACTTGGCAAACTCCTCTCGCTTCCACCCGCGATTGGTATCGAAATTGATCCGGAGACATTAAGCTAAATGATATACTTTTCTCAATGAAAGAAATACTTCAAAAAGAAAATCCTCTATTACGCATGATTTCAAAAGAAGTTCCGATAAGTGAAATCAAGGGCGAGCGCATACAAAAGATAATTGCCAGCCTTAAAGAAGCAATGAATTCTCAAACGGATGCCGTTGCAATTGCCGCGCCCCAAATAGGAGAGCACGTTCGCGTATTCATTATTTCTGGGAAAGTAGATGCGCTCCGAGGCCTGACCGAGGAACGGGGGCCGGACATTGTATGTATTAATCCAAAAATCACAAGAATCTCCAGGAAAAAGCAAGAAATAGAAGAAGGATGTCTTTCAGTACGGTTTTTGTATGGCAAGGTCAAACGCACTACAAAAGCTACCATTGAGGCCTACGATGAGGAAGGAAGAAAAGTGAGGCGTGACGGAGTGGATCTGCTTGCACAAATTTTTCAACACGAAATTGACCACCTCAACGGAATACTCTTTATTGACAAGGCGCATGACCTTGAAGAAATCCCTCCAGCTCCGGAGGAAAAACTACAATGAGCAATTCTGATTTCCCCAATTTCTTTTTCTTCGGCACAGGGAGCTTTGCCCATACGTTTATTGAAGTACTTTCAAAAAGCGCCGTGTATCCTTCTTATGTCATTACGGTACCTGACGCACCAAAAGGCAGAGGCCTCTCTCTCGCTTCTCCCCTTATAAAAACCTGGGCAGAAGTAAAAAGAATTCCCTGTCTCCAGCTAGAAAAACTTACTGACGTAGAAAGTGAGAAAAAGCTTCTTGATGCGGGGGCTCCTGGTGCGGATTTTTTCCTTGTTGCCGACTATGGGAAAATTATCCCAAAGAATGTGTTTACTTTGCCTCGCCTCGGGACGCTTAATATCCATCCTTCACTTCTCCCCCGGCTTCGCGGTTCTTCCCCGATATCCTCTGCAATACTTGTGGATTCGGAAGTGGGAGTAACCATTATGCGTATTGATGAACACATGGACCACGGCCCAATAATCGCTCAAAAAAAGGTGGAGGCGTCCCCGTGGCCTATGCGTGAAGAGAAGTTAGAGGCACTCCTTGCTCAAGCAAGTGTGCGCCTTTTTTTAAACATACTTCCTAACTGGATAGAGGGCAAAGTGGCAGAAATACCGCAAGATGAAAGCAAAGCAACCTATACGCCGAAGCATATTAAAAAAGAAGACGGTCTCATAGATATGTCAGAAAATTCCGAAGAAAATTACAGGAAGTTTCTCGCATACCACAGAAAACCAGGAGTATTCTTTTTCGTTATACGCAAAGATAAAACCCTTCGTGTACTTATTAAAGAAGCACGGGTGCAGAATGGAATGTTTATACCAATCAGAGTCACTCCGGAAGGAAAAAAAGAAATGGAGTATGAGGCGTTTTTGCGCGGAGTTTAAGAAAGACCTTTAAGAAGCCTTTTTATTTTCGCACCAATTTTTCGCACCAAGGTCGCTTTTTTACCTTTGTATGCTTTAAACTCGCGGACAAGTTCGTCTTTTGCCGCGTCTAGTGCCGCTTTGGGAGTGTCCTTTTGTGCTGCTGCATTGAGGTATCGCCCAGCAACATGGAGATTGAATTCTGCTTCAAATACATCGCCTGTTTTATGATGAGTGGTCGTTTGAGAAAGGACAACATTACACATAACACTTTCATCCCCCGGATCTACAAGTTTCTCAATCGAAGATACTTTCTTTGCGATGTATTCGGAAATTTCCGGAGTAATAGTGAAACGCACGCTTTTTATATTTGTCTTCATAATTTTCTTTATTATACACGGCGTCTGGGCTGAAGTCGAAAAAAAAGCCGCCCGCAAAAGAGCGCGGGCGGCTTAGGATGAACTATTACTGCATTTGAGGAACGCGTACCGGAGATGTTCTGTGGTGGCCGATTGCCTCCATATTCGGCACATCTTTGTAAAAACCTCCTGTTATCATTTTCATGATGTCTCCGGTGACATTGCTTCTTCCCCGAGGAAAAAGCTTGATATACCCCGTCTCTTTATATGAATAACCATAAGAAGATGGAATCACCACGCCACCTGGCGCTTTTCTCTCAAGAGTGAGCTTATCTTTCAAACCCCCCTTCCCGTTGGTGTAATTTTCTTTTATCTTTCCTAAGTTGTAATCTCCTGAAGCATTGACTTCAATGAAGTCTTTTGCGTCAAAGATTCCGTAGTTAAGAGCGTATGACAGAATCAATGCCATTGCATTAGACCCACGACTGACAAGATAGTCAGGACGGTTAACTTCAGGCATTTCCATAGCTGCTTTACGAGCGTCCAAAAAGTATCTTCCCACATTGAAAGAGGAAGAAACATGAAGTCCTCTCACAATTTGAGAAAAACGCCCGATGACGATTTCAAGAATTTGCGATTTTAATTTCTCCGGTGCGTGTGCGAAACGATACAGAAGTTCCGTAATCGTTTCATCCACAGGAAACCTTTTCCCTGGAGGTGCTACCACTATGACGCGATAGGTCGATCTGTTATCGTCAATGAATGACCGTATCTTTTCAACCTTACCCGCGTCCGCAAGCACTTTGCCACCGAGATTGACAACTGTCAGCATAATTCCCCCTAAAAGAACATAAGTTAATTGTTTGAATTACTTCCCTGCGGACTACTCTACACTCTCTCGTAAAAAAAAACAAGAAAATGTTAGAATGGGGGCATATTAACGTACAAAGAACATATGAATAATTATTGCGAACAATGTGATTGCGGATGTGAGTGCGGAGACGCCCGAGTTTCAATCGGAGCAAAAGTTCCCGATTGGGAGCTTGACGCCTACCACAAAGATGATTTCAAAAAAATAAAACTTTCCAACTATAAGGGGAAGTGGCTCGTGCTCATCTTCTACCCGGCAGATTTCACATTTGTCTGCCCCACCGAGCTTGAGGAAGCGGCAACACACTATTCAAAATTCACCGAAGAAGGAGCGGAGATTTTAAGCGTAAGTACCGACACAAAATACGCCCATAAAGCCTGGCACAACAGCTCTAAAGCAATAGGAAAAGTCACCTACCCCATGCTTGCAGACCCAACCGGTGAGTTCTCACGACTATTCGGAACATACATAAAAGAGGGCGAAGACGCCGGTCTCTCCTTGCGAGGAACCTTTATTATTGACCCCGACGGAGTACTTAAAACGATGGAAATCCACGATAACTCAATCGGTCGAAGCACGGGAGAACTCTTACGCAAACTTAAAGCCGCGAAATTCGTTCGCGAGCACGATGGCAATGTTTGCCCTGCGAGCTGGGAGCCGGGAAAAGACACGCTCACTCCAGGACCTGATTTAGTCGGAAAAATTTAAGGAAAATAAATTGATTTAGAATTTTTTTACATTTTCATATTTTCAAATAAAACCCCGTATCTACTAGATACGGGGTTTTTACTTGTCGCCCTTAATACAATTAGGGGCGGAAAGTCATCACACGAAGCAGCAGATTTTCTCGTCTTTCGTTACGGCCCATTGAGACAATTGATGCCGTGGCGTCGTCCATTTTCTTAACGATGTCGTGGGGATTAGAATCTAGAAATACTTCAAACTCCAGAGGCTTTTTGTTTGTATGTATTCTAATTTCAATGATTCCTTTCCTGCAATTCCATTTTTTCAAGAACTCAATAAGAGAACTTATGCTCAAGCCAAGGGGTTCTGGAAAAAACAGTGCCACTATAAAAGGAGATATGAGACAGTAGCCCTTTATACCTCCTCGAACACGCACCACTTTCCCCGTAAGTACTTGTTTGAGAAACTCCTCTCGTATGCTCATGCTCACTCCTTTCAGCGTGCGTTGGGAACTTGAAGTGCCACTTGAAACTGCGTCCGATGAAGGCAGGTTGCTCTTGAGACAGTCGCTTCCACCTGTTCACCCGAGAGTGAACTTACTTTGACGCTTTGCGTTCCGCGAATCCAGTTGTTGATTTTACGGTTTATCCTTCCGCTAGATAACAATTTCTGAAAGTTAGAATCATCAAGTATCAATGACTGCAACATAGAAATCCCTCCTTGAGTTTTCTTCTGATGTATTTTCTAGTGGATGATGGTAGCACAAAAATACGAGTAGTCAATGTTAGTTATGTGCGTGCTATTCTTATTTTATGTATATAAAAGTGCGCATAACAACAGACGCAAAGAAAGAAATTGTGGAAGTAGTCTCTGATACGCACTTCAATATCTCTGTTAAAGAGAAGGCTGTACAAAACTTAGCAAACAAACGCGTGGTGAAACTCATCGCTTTGCATTTTCATATAACTTCTAAACAGGTGCGCATTATAAACGGACACCACTCCTCTTCAAAGATTCTTTTGGTAGATATATAAAAAAACGCCGTCGGGTTACGAGCGGCATTTTTGGTACAGTGTGAAACTACATCGTGAGCATATCTGCTTCCATTCCGGCAGCGACGTTCTTGTTGAACACATTGCTGTTAGAGAGGTCATTGAGCATGTAATCAACAATGTTCTCGACGGATATTTCTCCGAGAAGAGCGGTAATACGGTCTTTCTTTTTGTAATCTTTGCTAATCAGATTGATGACATGCTTTAATCCGCACTGAAAGGCAAGACGGAGGGAATTCTTTTTGGGAATATAGAGCGTCACCCCCTTGTCCGCGAATAAGCCTCTGTATACGGTGCTATGGAAACCGATGGAAAATTCATATCGTCCCACAGCTAAACCCTCAAAGAGTTCTCGGCAAGAGTTGGTGAGACTGTCTGCTGAAAGCTCCGGGACTGGGCGGAGAGTATACCACCGGTCATTCTCCCAGTTTGTCTGCCAGGATACCCCATTAATTGTCTTTTCTCCACGATAAGTAGAAATAGAATCCTTGCCAATGACAGGCCTGTCGTAGAGATACAGGTGCGCATCAGCTTGGTTGTATCCCCTTTCAGCGATAAGAATCCGGCCTTTTTTCCAGAACATATCTCTTCTTACAGCGTTGAGACTTTCCTTTGTAACTACAATGAAATCAGAAATAGCTTTATTAGCCATACTGCGCCTCCCTTTTTACGTTAAAGAGCAAGTTTCCTTCCTTCTAAAAAGCATTATTCAGCTTTTTAGTCAATGTTAGATTTTCCAGATAGCCTAGTTAAAAATAGACACGAGATAGCTATCAATTTCCCGCTGGTCAAGGTCGTAGAAATATTTATTTTCGTTGAAGAGCTTGGTCGCAAGTTCAACACCCACAAATCTCCAGTGCCAGGGTTCAAACTGATAGAAGCTGTTGTTTTTCGGATACGAGAGTGCGAAGCCGTACTTATGAGCATTTTGGGTAAGCCATGTGAAAGCTGTAGTTTTCTCAAATCCTTCAAAGGAGGCGCCGAGAGTGGAAGTGGTCACATCAATTGCGGTACCGAGCTGGTGTTCGGAATATCCTTGGTCTGCTGAAAATTGGTTCGCACCAGAACCAAAGGTAGTTTTGTAAGAGGCTTTAAGGGATGACTGTTCGCCGAATGAGCGATATGCCGAGAGAATATGAATAGGTAAATTGTTTTGTGAAGCTGTTTGAAAAAGTGTTTGCAAGTACGGCAGTGCTTTTGCATGAAATTGGGCGGGTTTTTCTTTTTGGTAGAGAAATTCTGTATTAATGTTGGCTAGACTTTCCGGTATGTAATTCTCATTGAGAAAATAAACTTTTGAATATTTCTGCAGAAGTTCCGAGTCGGTTTTAACCATTTTATCAAGTATGCCGACAGCAGTTTGAATTCCTTTTATCTGCGCGTCAAAGAAATCATTTTTCCCTCTCTCGTCTCCGAGTGCGTTGGAAAGTTTCGCATTTTCACCTTGGATCTGTGAGAGTGCCTCTTGCAGGGTCTTTATATTGCTCTCAAATGCCATTGTAGTAGAAGCAAATTGCTCTTTCGTTACCTTAAATTCCTCTGAAAGCCCGTAATAACGATATCCGCCGTAGGCAAGCAGACCAAGCACCACCAGAGCAAACCCCGCAATGGCATTTTTCTGTGTTTCTATAAGGACCAGGAGGTGTTTTTTCACAGAAAGGATTGTACCACGCCCCGTATAGAAAAACAGCTTACATGCTTCTTCACAGCCAAAAGTGACGAAGCTGGGTATTTTCTAGTATAATTCATGCATGGATATCCTC
>JBBTXU010000006.1:0-27515 GCA_038062155.1 Patescibacteria group bacterium
GCCCGGGAGAAATCGTTGTTCCCCGTATGCTATTGCTCCATACGATGGTATTGACTGTAACGTTAAACATTTTGGCAATCTGTGAAAGAGAGTCGCCGTCCCGAACAACATAGAGACTGATTTGGTCGCTTGACGGCTTGTCATCAAAACCCTCATTCGGACCGCTCTCCGAGCTAAGCGCTTTGCCATCTACAACAATAATGTCCCCTCCACCGCTTGCTGGATTAAACGTTGGGTTGATAACACCCTGAAGAATGGCCATATTTTGGAGGTTTTCTTGTTTTTCAAAGGATTTCACCGAACTTGATAGAAAAGGGAAAATAGCCCCGTATACAAGGCCGGGAGTGACTAAAGTTAAGGCAAGAAAAACAGAGGTTCTTTTAGAAAACCCTGAAAATAAGCCTTTTTTCTCTCGGAACTTCTTTTGTAAACTCAAAAGAGAAGAACCGGGGTCTTGTGAAGTAGATAAAATAAGCCTAATTTAAATGATAATTCAGCCTTTTCAGAAATAAATGGCTCTGTTGAGCCATGGTAAAATCGGTATATCGTATTTATCTAACCTCCTAATTATAGGTCCGCCAGGACCTAAGTCAACCAGAAAAGATAGGGAGTGTGCATAGCCTAATCCAGCAAATTTTATACAAAAAAGAGGGTTTCAACAGGGTCACGTGTTATAGTTTCTTTTATTACGACAAGCGAGTACGCTGTGGACACATTCAGAATGTGGACATTACGTACGAGTCGTCGTCGCAACAAAGGTAATCCTTTATCATGGATACTTCTCACCTAAATCTTCTTAATGAGCAACAAAAGGAAGCGGTTCTCATGATGGAAGGACCGCTTCTTATCCTCGCCGGAGCAGGGTCGGGAAAAACAAAGACGATTACAACCAGAATTCTCCATCTCATTAAAGCGGGAATTGACCCTTCTTCAATACTGGCAATCACCTTTACCAATAAAGCGGCTAAAGAGATGCGAGAAAGGGTAATGAGAGCAGTAGAAGAGGACAAGTCTCTTAATTTCCCCGTGTCGTTCCGCGAACGACCGTTTGTGAGTACGTTTCACTACCTCGGGGTCCACGTCATAAAGGAAAATCACGCTTTATTAGGACTTCCTCGTCACTTTAAAATATTTGATGCGGGAGATTCGCGCCGGGCAGTACGGGAAGCGATTGAAGCAGCCGGTTGGAGTGGCAAGGAAATGGATTCTGGGAAAATAGCGAACAGTATTTCTCGAGAAAAAGGAGAAGGAAAGACATTGGAGCAATATGTAGAGAGAGAAAAGGGAGGGTTTTACGAAGAAGTGATTCAAAAAGTCTGGCCTCACTATGAAAGAATCCTTCGTGAAGAAAAAGGTCTTGATTTCGACGACTTACTTCTCAAGTCGCTCTCGCTTTTAAGACGTCCTGAAATAGGAGAGCGCTACCGAAACATCTGGAAGTATATTCATGTTGACGAGTATCAGGATACAAACGGCGTCCAGTATTCCATGACTCGTCTCCTGACGGGAGAACGGCACAACATTTGTGTTGTGGGCGATATCGACCAGAATATCTATACCTGGAGAGGCGCGCGGCTTGAACACATGTTTCAATTTGAACGCGACTATCCGGAGGCAAAAATCATAGTCCTTGAAGAGAATTATCGCTCAAGCAAAACTATTCTCTCGGCGGCAAACACGATTATAGAAAAAAACACTCTTCGGAAAGAAAAGAACTTGTTCACAAAAAATGACGAGGGAGAAAAAATCTCCGTGTTCAAAGCGGATAATGAGCGCGACGAAGCGGTCTTTGTAGCCACCCGCACGGAAGCACTCATCAAACGGGGTACCCCACCGCAGGAAATTGCGGTCCTCTACCGAGCAAACTTTCAGTCTCGAGCGCTTGAAGAAGTGTTTCTTTCGCGCGGGATTCCGTATCAGCTCCTTGGGGTAAAGTTTTTTGAGCGCAAAGAAATCAAAGATGCTCTCTCTTTTGTCCGACTCGCGCTTGACCCTGAGAGCGTGAGCGACTTAAAGCGAGTTATTAATGTCCCTGCCCGCGGTATTGGAAAAATAACGCTACTTAAAATTGTTGAGAAAAAAGAATCGACTCTCTCGCCAAAAATCCAAGCAAAAATTGAGGAATTTAGGAAGATTATTACCGATATGCGCGGGGCTTTTTTAGCTCTTCCTCCCTCGCAAGCAGTGCTTTTCCTTATTGAGCACACAGGACTTAAACGACTCTATGAAAAAGGGGAAGAGAAAGATGATGAGAAATTGGAAAACCTTAAAGAGCTGGTATCGTTTGCTACGCGCTACGACAATCTAGCCCCGCAGGAGGGAATAGAACTTCTACTTGCGGACGCAGCATTGACGACAGATCAAGACAATCTCGAAGTAAAAAATAATTCTGTTAAGCTTATGACAGTGCACGCCTCCAAAGGCCTTGAATTTGACTGTGTGTTTATTTCTGGACTCGAGGAAGGATTATTCCCTCATGAGGGGGACGAAGGAGCAAGTCAGGAAGAGGTGGAGGAAGAAAGGAGGTTGTTTTATGTTGCTCTCACTCGCGCCCGAAAAAAAGTATTCCTTTCCTGGGCCGAAACACGAATGATTTTCGGCACAACATCCGTCTCTGCCCCTTCTCAATTCATCACTGATATTGAAGCAAAATATATCGAAAATGAGGTGTGGTCGACAGACGAGAAGAGGAGGCGAGGGATTGAAGCTATTTTATCAATTGATTTCTAATTACTTGTCCCGTTAGAAACTGCGGTCACAACAATTACATTATGAGGAAAGAAAGCCGATTATCTCTTTACAAGAAAAATAAGTTCGGGACGGGAAAACCGCGAATTGTTTCTAATGGGATGAGACCCAAAAAATCTCTCGGCCAGCATTTCTTACGCTCCAAAAGGGCATTGGAGAAAATAGTTGATGCCGCGCATATACAAGAAGGGGAAACCGTGTTTGAAATCGGATCGGGAGAGGGGGTATTAACTAATTTACTTTTACAAAAGGCACGGGTAGTTGCGGTTGAAACAGACGCTCGTCTGTGTGAGAAGCTTCGAGATATTTATGCGAAAGAGATTTCGGAAGGAAAATTTATTCTGATTGAAAAAGACGTGCAGGAAATAGAAAATATTTCGGAAATTCTGCCCGAAGGTTACGTACTGGTCGCAAATATACCGTATTATCTAAGCGGTTATATTTTGAGGCGCTTTATTGGGGGAGAATATCCTCCGAAAAGAGTTGTGTTACTTCTCCAAAAAGAAGTGGTGAAACGAATTATTGCCCGCAATGGAAAAGAAAGCATTTTATCAATAAGTATTACGGCCTACGGGGTGCCAAAAATGGCGGGAGTTGTGCCTAAAAAGGCCTTTGCTCCGGCCCCAAAGGTTGATTCGGCAATTCTTTCAATTGAGCATATATCGCGAGATTTTTTTAATACCGTATCAGAGAAGGTGTTCTTTGAAGTTGTTAAAGCTGGATTTTCACAGAAAAGAAAGATGTTGGGAAACAATCTTAAACGCTATGGCAAAGAAGAGTGCGAAACCGCGTGCTTCGCATGCAACATTAAGGCAGAAGAGCGTGCTGAAGACATTGCGCTTTCGGATTGGAAATGTTTAGCGGAGCATTTAGGGGTGAGTGGTACAATAAAGTCATGAAAGGAGTGAGGACATATATACTTCTTGGCGCACTTGTTCTTATTGGAATAATTATTCTTGGTGTTTCATTCGGACGAAGTACCTATATTGCGAAAAAAAATCCGCTTGGGTTTTTGATTTCTCAAAAAACACTTGAAGATAGAGATGGTGATGGCCTTAAAGATTGGGAAGAAGCTCTGTGGAAAACTTCTCTTGATAACCCCGACACAGATGGAGATGGAACTCCTGATGGAGAAGAGGTAAACAAAGGAAGAAATCCTCTCGTACCCGGACCGAACGACCCCATGGAGAACGTTGCGCAAGAAGCAAATACTACAGAAAAAATAACGGCTACTGACCAACTGGCAAGGGATTTATTTTCCCTCTATGTCGCAAAGAAAAAACTTGGAGAAAGCGTAAGCGAAGCGGACCAGAACGCTTTAATCAAAAGATTCTTTTCAGGAAGCGAAACGCTTCAAAATGCCCGTGTATACAACACAACCGATATACAGGTTGCGCAAAACACAGATGCTAAAACATACGCCAATGCGGTTATGGAGATTTTAACAAAGGAGGGTAATGTTATGAGCACTCAAGATGCTGTAGACATAGTACAAAAAGCGCTGGAGACCGAAGACGAGAACGAACTTAAAAAACTTGATGTTCTTGTCATCGCCTATCAAAAAATTACGGGAAAACTGCTTCTGGTGCCCACACCGCCCCAAACTGTGGGACTCCACCTCTCTTTGATTAACTCATTTGAGAGTTTGTCTGAAGATATCGTAGCGATACAAAAAATATTTAATGACTCGCTTCAGGGACTTTTCTATTTAAAGCGCTATGTGATTACCTCCATACCCACTGCGTCAAAAGCAGTGGGAGAAATCACCAAGCTTGTCGCTCCGTAGAGCTTCCTTTCAACAGGTACGAGGTGAATAATCTTTACCAGTACTATATAATTGAGTGTGAGAGCCGAGGCACGCGGCGCCCATCGGCGTTTAATATGCATATACATAAGAAGTCAGTACTTTTTTTCATCATCGCAGTGCTCGTCTCGGGAACTTTCACCGTTGCCCCGCAAAAGGTGCACGCGCAATTCGGCGTTCTTGTTATTGACGACCTTTCTCGTTGGCTTAAACAAGCCCTTGACGCCGCAGGGTGGAATGTAGCAAAAACCATCCTGGGTCAAATGGAGGGAAGTATTCTCCAGTGGGCCGCGTCAGGATTTGATGGCAATCCAGTATTTGTTCAAAATCCAGAACTCTATCTTAGAAATCTTGGCGATTTCACCGCAAATAATTTTATTAGCATGGTGGGTCCTGCTGTCTACCCTTCCGCACAGGCACCAGTTCAACAAGCGCTCTCTCAAAAATATAATCAGAGTATCCGTGAAGTATTAACCTGTCCAGAAACAGACAACGAGGCGTTTTTGGACGGCGATTTTTCCGCAGGTGGTCTCGACAAACTTTTTTTGATTAGCCAAAATCCTCAATGCACCGCGCCAGGAGCTTATGAAATAGCTCGTGAGATGCAGATTAATGAAGTCGCAAACAGGCAAGCGGAAGAAATAGCGTTACTTGACCAAGGACAGGGGTTCTTGCCATTAAGAGACGCAGAAGGAAATATAGAAACCCCAGGATCAATCATCAACAAACAAGTTAACGATATTTTAGGGTCGCCAACCCGACAGCTTGAAAACGCTGACTCGTTTGAAGAACTGATTGCTTCTTTTGTAATCAATCTATCACAAAGAGTTCTCTCTGAAGGGATTAGTGATTTAGGGATTTAGCGGTTTTTAGAATATGTACCATTTTTTTTCTAAAAAAAATTACATTCACGGGAAAAAAATAGCATTCGTACTGCTCATTGCGCTGGTATGCGTGAGTGCACTGCCTATGGTGGTGCACGCAGCCGACCAAAAAACTCTTGATTCCAAATCTCATTCAGAACCGACAGGGTGGGTTGCAAAAATAGCAGCTGGAGTTTTTGATGCGCTAATGAGTTTTTTAAGCATTTTTAGTGGTTTGTTGCTTGGATTCACGGGGTTTTTGCTTTGGCTTTCGGGTAACTTGCTCGACGCCGTACTTGAAACATTTCTTGTCGGCATGCCTCGGCTGGTCAACAGCATAACTGGGATTGTCATCGCCTGGGCAGTACTACGCGACATGGGGAATATTTTCTTTATTTTCATACTCCTCTATGCCGCCATAGGAAAGATTCTTGACCTCTCGGGCGTGAATACGGAAAAAATCCTTCGCAACGTAATAATTCTCGCGTTGCTGATAAATTTCAGTCTCTTTTTTACGCGAGTTCTTATAGATGTTTCAAATAATCTCTCTGTCGCTTTTTACAACAAAGCACTGACTACGCAGATTCAGGGAAAACCTGCAGGAAATCTCGCTTCGGCATTTCTGGAAGTGCTTGACCTTCAAACAATATTTAAGGCTCAAACAGGGTCAGATATTCTTGCCCAATCCGGAGCGCGCAAGTTTACTGTGGGAATAATGGGGTCGGTGTTTAATCTTGTGACTACCTTCGTATTTTTCACAATATCTTTCTTTTTCATATCCCGTTTTATCGTACTCGTTATCCTTATGATTCTTTCGGGTGTTGCCTTCGCGGCGATGGCCCTTCCTAAAGACAAGTATTCAGGGGGATGGTGGGAAGCACTATGGAAAGAACTTATTTTCGCTCCCGTCTTTTTTGCCATGATGTGGGTAACAATCGTCGTGCTTGACGGAATTGTGGGTCAAATTACTTTAGTTTCTTCTACTGGGAGAATACCCCCCCTATCAAACCTTTTCGGTACGGGACAGGGGGCGTCAGTGGTCCCCACAAGCGATGCAGGAATTATTGTCATCAACTTCATTGTTGTTATTGGTTTTATACTGGCGTCTCTGATTGTTTCCCGAAAAATCGCGGGAACTACCAGCTCAGGAGTAAGTAAGTTCCTTGGAGGCGCCGTGTTTGGGGCAACTTCGTGGGCAGGAAGAAGATTTATTGGTGGCATCGCGGCAAACAGAATTTTGAATAACGAGAATCTCAAGGGCAAGGCCACTGAAGAAAAGGCTTCGGTTGGCAAGTTTGGTGCTCAATTTGCTCTGTGGGGTGCAGACAAAGCGCGAAAATCGTCTTTTGATTACCGTGCAACAAAAATAGCGGGCGGGTTCGGGACAAAGGAGCTATCAGGACTTGACCTTGGTAAAACAACTGGGAAAGGCGGGTTTGAAGCATACCAAAAGGAGCAGATCAAAAAGGAAGAAGGATATGCAAAATTGCTCAAACCCGCCGGATACGATAAGGCTTTGGGTGAAGTTAGCAGTCTTGAGAAAGAACTTAGAGAGAAGAAAGAGGAAGGGTCAGAAAAGAAAATAAAGTCAGAAATAAAAGAGGCGCTTAAAGAAGACGAAAATCTTAACTCTATTCGTGAAGAACTGAAACAGGCGCGTTCGATAGAACCGGCACTCCAGGACACAAGCAAGATAGAGAAACTCCAGAGGGAAGAAAAAGAGCTGGTTGAAAACCTTAAGAAGGAAACGAGAGAGAAAATTGAATCAGCGGTAAAAGCTGGAACTGGGGAAATTTTGGAGAAGTTGAGAGAGCCAAAAGGAGTAGTTAACGTAGGGAAACAAAGAAGTGAGTCATACCAAGCGCAAATTGAGAAACGCTGGTGGTCAACAATACGAAAGCAAAGGGCAGAAGCCGTAGAAAAAGCTTTCAAAGAAAAAGGTAAGGAAGAAAAAGCTCTTGAAACTCTGAGAAACGCTCTCAAGGAGGAAAAGGGAGAGGGAAAAGAGAAAGAGGAAAAAAAGGAAGAATCTGAAAAATCTTAAATGGATAATATAAAGGATATAATCGGAGCGCAATATACAAAACTTCCTAGTGAAGTGAAAAATTATATTTCCTCGCAGGAATGGGAAAATAAGGTTAAGGCAATTGACCTTAAATATGGACTCTCAGATGAAACTATGGAAATACTACATGCTAAAGTAATTTCTGTTCTTCTTTGTCTTGAAAAAATTGAAGATTTCAAGACAAATATCGAGAAAGAACATCTCTTTATCCCACCTCAAACAATTGAGGTTATTGCCGATGAAATAATAGCTTCAGTCTTTACTCCAATTAGAGAGGCTCTAGAAAATTTTATCCGCGCGGAAGAGGAAAATGAGCCAAAAATGGCTGAAAGTGGGGAAATGCTTAAAAAGACAGATGTGTTAAGCGGTATTGAGAACCCCACTCCATTTCCAGCGGTCTTTGAGAAACCCGGGCTTCCAGCTACCGGTTTTGTTGAGGACAAACTTTCAAAAGTCGTTACTGCTCCTAAAGCGGTCGGGGAAATAAAGACAGCCCCGGAACAGAAATACAGCCAAGACCCGTATCGCGAGTCCGTTGAATAAAATGCGATTCCAAGTTCCACAATTCATTGAGGTTGAAGATAAAATCTTCGGGCCCCTGACGTTTAAACAGTTTATCTATCTTGCCGGAGGAGCGGGGCTAGTAACGATACTGTGGTCTCTGTTACCGAGCATCCTCGCGGTGCCACTTGCCATTCCTGTCATTGTGGTGTCGGTCGCTCTTGCCTTCTATCGAGTCAACGGGAAGCCATTTATTCATCTCATGGAATCATTTTTTTCATATGTTACAGGAAGCAGACTCTATATCTGGAAAAAAATCCCAAAAATAGTTCCGCAGGAAGCAGAAAAGAAAGAGAATGTTTCCTTATTCGTTCCGAAACTCTCGGACTCCAAACTGCGCGACCTCACGTGGAGCTTAGGGATAAAAGAAAATAGTAACCCGGTAACTCTCGGAAGCAGTTGGAAAGAAAGTAGAGGCACAAGACAGGAGGAAAAGAAGAAGAAGGTATAATAAGGACAATGGCAACGCAAACACAAGCAACGCAGGAATTCATTCCGATACAGGATGTTAAAGATGGCATTGTCATGCTTAAAGACGGGTCGCTTCGAGCTGTCATCATGGCCTCTTCTCTTAATTTCGCGCTCAAAGGCGAGGAGGAAAAGAATTCGATTATTTTTCAGTTCCAAAACCTGCTCAATTCTCTTGATTTCTCGCTGCAAATATTTATTCAGTCTCGCCGACTCGACATCAGGCCTTACCTTGCCCTTATTGAACAGCAGTACAAAGAGCAGGTAAATGACTTGATGAAGATTCAGATTCAGGAATACATGGGGTTCATTAAGAGTTTCACCGAGAGTACCAATATCATGACAAAGAATTTTTTCATGGTAGTGCCGTATTCTCCCGCATTTCTTCAGGGGAAAAATATCAGCGACTTGGGACGCTTGGGATTAGGGAAAAGAAAAGAAGATGCGGGAGAGAAGGCGCGCAACACGGAGGCCGCCTTTGAAGAGAATCGCACCCAGCTTGAACAGCGTGTCTCAATTGTCGAACAAGGACTTACTCGCTGTGGAATCAGGACAGTCATGCTCGGAACCGAGGAAGTAATTGAGCTTTTTTACAAGATATTTAACCCGGAGGAAACAGAGAGGCCGATAAAAATGAACTGATATGGCACTTTTTGACTTTTTAAAATCAAAAAAAGAAACGAAAGAAATCGGAACAGTGCTTCCGCAGGATGTCTATGCGGCAGAAGCACTTGACCTTAAAGATATTATTGCGCCGAGCGCGCTTAAGATAAATCCGAAAGAGCTCGCATTGGGCGAGAAGATTGTCAGAAGCTTTTTCGTTATCTCTTACCCTAGATTTCTCGCCGAGAGCTGGTTTGCGCCAATTATCAACCTCGACAAGGTCTTTGATATTTCAATTTTCATACATCCGATTGAAACTGCGACCATTCTCCGACAATTCCAAAAGAAAGTTGCCGAAGTACAGAGCCAAATCCATGAAAGGGAAGAGAAGGGGCTTGTGCGCGATCCCAAGCTTGACACCGCCTATCACGACCTTGAAGATCTGCGGGACAAACTTCAGCAGGCCCAGGAGCGCCTTTTTGACGTTGGACTCTATATTTCAATTTATGCGGGAAATGAAGACGAGCTCAATAAAACCGAGTCTGAAGTAAAATCCATCCTTGAATCAAAATTGGTCTATCTTAAGCCCGCTCTTTTTCAGCAAGAACAAGGGTATAAAAGTGTTTTGCCGCTTGGCACTGACCTGTTAAACGTTCATTCGAAATTTAACTCTTCCCCGCTTTCAAGCTTATTTCCATTCGTCTCTTTTGACCTCACGTCAGATAAAGGAATCCTCTATGGCATCAACCGCCATAACTCAAGCCTTGTTCTTTTTGACCGATTTTCCCTTGAAAACTACAATTCAGTGACATTTGCCAAGTCAGGCGCGGGAAAATCCTATGCAACAAAGCTTGAAATTCTGCGCAGCCTTATGTTTGACACCTCAATCATCGTGATTGACCCGGAAAGAGAGTATGAATATATGGCGCAGGCAACCGGCGGCCGCTATTTCAAAATTTCCCTTACTTCAGAGCATCACATCAATCCGTTTGACCTACCCCTTCCACAACCAGGAGAGTCGTCAGCAAACATCTTGCGCTCAAATATCATCAATCTTGTCGGGCTCTTTCGTATCATGATGGGCGGGCTCACTCCGGAGGAGGATGCGATTATTGACCGAGCTATTACTGAAACATACGCTCTTAAAGACATTACCGCGGACTCCGATTTCTCTGCGGTAGACGCGCCACTTCTCTCTGATTTTGAACTCGTGCTTTCAGGAATGGATGGAGGGGAATCTCTCGCGCAAAGACTCACCAAATACACCAAGGGAACGTGGTCGGGGTTCATCAACCAGCCGACCAATATTGATATCAATAAGAAATTTGTTGTCTTTTCAGTTCGCGATATGGAGGATGAGCTCAAACCGGTTGCAATGTACATTATTACCCACTATATCTGGAACGCTATCCGGAAAGAAATTAAAAAACGCCTCTTGGTGATTGATGAGGCGTGGTGGATGATGAAGTCTGAAGATACTGCGTCGTTCTTGTTAAGCTTGGTCAAGCGCGGTCGCAAATATTATTTGGGGGTTGCCACAATCACCCAGGACGTTGATGACTTTTTAAGCTCTCCTTACGGCCTCCCCATTGTCACCAACTCTTCTATTCAAATGCTTCTCAAGCAAGCACCCCCCGCGGCTGAAAAGCTCCAGAAAATTTTCAACCTTACCGACGAAGAAAAGTATCTTCTTCTCGAATCTGACGTCGGCGAAGGCATATTCTTTGCGGGACTTAAGCATATAGCAATTAAAATCATTGCATCCTACACCGAAGACCAGATAATCACCTCCGACCCGTCACAAATTCTCTCTATAGAAAAGGCTCGAAAGGACCTTGAGTCTGCATAATTATGGAAGAAGAGCGCCCACAAAAGAAAAAGGGAGCTTTTTGGAGGCCGATTATTGCCGCGCTCTGTGTTGACCTTCTTCAAATGGGAGTCAATTTATTAAATTTTATCCCGGTGATAGGAATGATAATTGCAGTATCAATAAACTTTCTAGTGAGCGTTTTCGCCTTGCTTGGATTTTATACGTATTTCAAAATCCGGGGAGTGAATTTTGGCATTCCCAGAAAACTGCTCGGATTTGGCGGTGGGGTAGCTATTGAAATCATGCCCATACCCCTTTTAAGCGCTCTTCCAGGATGGACAATTGCAGTAGCGCTCGCTGCGGGCAAAGAGAAGTGAGAGAAGTTGCTATGATAGAATAAATACAATGCGGGCGTACTTAAAAAAAGCGTTTTTTATATCTCTCTGTGCCACGTTTACGACCGTGAACTTCTCTTTTGCATATGCTCAAACACTCTTTCCAACTGACATCACGTCATCGATAAACCAGTTTCCAACTACTACACAACAGCAAATTAAGAGTGGGTTGGAGGCACTGAAGGAGGCGGCACAAAGTGCGGGAATAGAGCAGTATATTACTCTTTCAAGTAATCCAAAATACCCGAAGGCATATGAAACAGTCACTGTAAGTATTGAGGGGTTCTCTAATGAAGTAGGAGCTGCAGAGATTGAATGGAGGATAAATGGCGCTCGCGCAAGTCAAGGGAAGGGACAAAAAAACTTTTCATTCAAAACCGGCACGTTGGGAAGCGTGTTTAATATTGAGGCTGTAATTGATACAGGAAGCGGCGCCCATATTGAAAAAAGTGTAACATTTTCTGCTTCTGATGTTGACCTCCTGTGGGAAGCAAATTCCTATGTACCTCCTTTTTATAAAGGAAAGGCTCTCTACCCACTGCAGGGAACCGTTGTGATAACGGCTCTGCCATCGGTATTTGAAAATGGAAGTAAGGTAAGTACAAAAAACCTTTTGTATACTTGGAAAAAAGATGGGTTAATACTTGGGAGCCTGTCGGGATATGGAAAAAACACACTCGCGATTGAAGGTACATTCATTGGAAGCTCTGTTTCTGTTTCGGTGGAAGTGTCGTCAAGCGGTGGAGCTAAGGCAGCTGGCGCTATGAGTGTAAAACCACAGCTACCGGAAGTGCTTTTGTACGAAGAGAGTCCTCTATATGGTGTACGCTTGGAAAGCGCGCTAAAATCTGCGTTTACAATGAAAGAAAAAGAAACAACCATTCTCTCAATTCCTTATTTCTTTAATCTTTCTGAGATAGGTGCGGGTGCTCTTGTGCGAACATGGGCCCTTAACGGAAAAACGATAGAAGGAAGGGAGAAAGAGGAGGCGGTTACCTTCAGACAGCCGGAGGAAGCGGGGTCATCTCAAGTGTCAGTAACAATTGATAACCCTTCAAAGGTCCTGCAATCAGCCCAGGGGACCATGACACTGCGTTTCAATAAGACAAATACACAATAATGAAACACTTTTTTCTTAAAACCTTTATCCTTTCGGTAATCTTCGTGGGGAAACTGGCACAAGCACAGAGGTTTCAATATCAGCCATTGGAGCCCTTACCAACACCCTCTGGAATTCAGATAAACTCCTCCGACATCGGGGCATACTTGCAAAATATTATCCAACTCATCATAGGTATTGCCGGGGTGCTTGCGGTTATTATGATTGTGCTTGGAGGAGTCCAATACCTTTCAACAGATGCTATTGGTGGGAAACAGGACGGAAGAAAGAAAATTACTAATGCTCTGTGGGGACTCTTTCTTGCCGCCTTGGCGTGGCTTATTCTCAATACCATCAACCCGACACTGCTTGATATTAAAATCGGAAATTAATCATGAGAAAGGGAATTATAATTTCAGTTGTCGCCTTGGCAATTTTCGCCGCTCTGTGGTGGTACGTATCTTCTGTGTCACCCGCACCCTCGGAAGAAACGGGTACTGTGGGAGAGAGCGGATTTTCTTTGAGGAAATTCTTTCCGTTCGGGCAAGGAAGTACTGGGACAGAGAACCCAACTGGTAATACTGCGGATACAGGAAATACGACAGTAGAAGAAAATGTGGCAGGTCTTCCTGTGCCGGATCTTCGGAAAGTATCGGAGAGCCCGGTAGCGGGTGCTGTCGCGATTGGGACAGGGACTTCAACAGTGATTCGATACCTTGATAAGGGAACAGGTCACATATACGATACGGGTACTAATTCACTCGCTCAGGAAAAAGTGTCCAATACAACAATACCGAAGGTTCACAGCGCTCTCTGGCTCTCAAAGGGCGAGTCGTTGGTGATGAGATATGTGAGAGACGACAGAGCAACGGTTGAGAGTTTTTATGCAAAGCTCACCGCTTCAAAAACGCAAGGGAACGAAACCCTTAAGGAGCTTGAGGGAGTATTTCTTCAGAAAAACATAAAAGAAATTTCAGTATCACCAAACAAAACTCGTATTTTTTCTCTCATAAAGAATGGTACCAAGGGTACAGGGGTCATTTCCTTAGGGGACGGAAGCAAAAAAACTTCTTTTGATCTCCCTTTTTATGAATTCACTCCCTATTGGGGGGCAGAGGGCTCTATAACCCTCACCACGAAAGCAAGCGTGCGGGTACTAGGGTACGCATATACCCTCAATACCAGTACAGGTTCTTTTTCAAAGCTATTTGGGGGTGTGAGTGGACTTACCACACGAACAAATAATGATGGGGCCAAAGTACTCTTCGCTGACAACAGTCTCGCTCTTTCTGTGTTCGATACGGCAAAAGGAGGAGTAAGCTCGCTTCCTCTTAAAACACTTCCTGAAAAGTGTGTGTGGAGCAGTAAAGACAAAAATACTCTCTATTGCGCGGTGCCTATAAGCATCCCAATGGGTGACTATCCTGATGCGTGGTACCAAGGAGTAGTTTCTTTCTCTGACGGGCTCTGGAAAATCAATATTTTAACGGGAGAAACTACATTAGTTGCCGATTTTGGAAAACAAGGAAAAGATATTGATGCGACAGAGCTTCTTCTCACACCCCAAGAAAATTTCCTTGTGTTTTTGAATAAAAAAGATTCTTCGCTCTGGATTCTCAAAATTGTAAGCGAAATCTAAGAGATTTTTTTCTCGACCGTCATTCTCTTTCTTAAGAAAAGTTCCTGAACGACACTGAACATGTTGCTGGTAATCCAGTAGAGGCTTATTGCCGCTGAAAGCTGATATGAAATGAACCCCGTAAGAACGGGAAACATATACCTCATTTGCAGCTGGAGACTTTTGGTGAACGCGTTGTCAGCCGAACCCGGAGCTGTTGGCATAAAATAGGACTGCAGGAAACCTGAAGCACCCACAAGAATTGCAAGTAAAATGTTTTTCCCTGCAACATCAACAAGACCCAGAAAAAGAAGGTTTATTGAGGCAGGTGGCGCTATAAACGAATAGAGAGACACGGTATCGATTGTAGAAAACCCCCTTTGAAATACGAAATAGAGCGCCAAGATTATTGGAAGTTGAGCAAGCGCAAGAATAATTCCTGAGAAAGGATTTATATTATTCTGCTTGTAGAGAGTGAGGAGATGTTCGGCTTGCTGTTGAGAGTTGCCTTTGTGTTTTTCTTTAAGGGCCTTTATTTCAGGGTCGAGAACCTTAAGCGCGTTTTGCGTTCTCATCATACTGCGGGAAAGCGGAAAGAGTGCGAGCCGAACCAAAAAGGTAAAGAGGATAACGGCGACTCCGGCATCAAGAAAGGGAAGAAGTGACATGAGTCCAATAAGCGCATTATAGAGAGGTTGGTAGAAAACTGCGTTGAAGATATTGGAAATCATCTTGATAGTGTATATAAAATTAAGGTTTCACTCAATTAAGGCTTTCGAGGACGCGCCTCATAGAGCTCTCTATGTTCTGAACGGACTCTTCTTTACCCGCGCTCTTAAGAATAAAAACCACGGTATGTGTGTGTTGAAGAGGCCCAACAGAAGCGAGTGCTCTATATGCTTTTCTTTTCAGAGCGACCCGCTTAACTGCGGAAGGAGCGACTGAAGATGGTACGATAATCGAATAACGAGCGACACCGCTCTTTAGTGTACGCACAGAAAAGAGGGGAAAGTGGTATACAGAGCCTTCCGTAAAAACTTTTTTTATAAGTTCTGTGTCCGCTTTACTTTTACGCGGAATCATTGGAGAAATTAGCGGGACGCAGAAACCGAGAGAGATTTTCTTCCTTTTCTGCGACGGCGGGTAATAACACGCTTTCCTCCAGGACGTCTCTGGCGCACTAAAAATCCGTGTGATTTAAGCCTTTTTCTCTTTTTAGGTTGATATGTTTGAGACATAATTCGGAACTATACGCTATTTTAAGCTTCAACTCAAGAGAGTGCCTTTAGTCACAACATATCAACATTGTATCAACATAAATAAAAAGAAAGGGAAGTTTCAGAAAGTTTAATTAGGTCTATAATTCACTACACGAAAGTAACGCATATATGGATTCTAAAAAACTTTGGGAGAGCGTGCTGACAGAAATAGAGCTTAATGTCTCGAAGGCAACGTTTAGTACTTGGTTTAAGGATACGGTAATCTCCAAGGAGGAAGAGGGAACTATATACCTGTGCGTCCCGAGCATGTTCGTCAAAGAATGGCTCTACACCAAGTACCACAACCTAATTTTGCGTAATTTAAGGACATTTTCGGACACCATTAGATCAGTTGAGTACATAGTTTCAAGGGGAGAGGAGCGAAAGAGACCGGAGGAGCGGGTGCGAGAAGTAGTCCCTGATGAGTTGCCGTTAAGCGATCTCTACATTAATAAGGAGGATAATCTCAACCCACGGTATACATTTGAATCGTTTGTGGTGGGGCCATTTAACGAGCTCGCGCACGCAGCGGCCCAGGCGGTGATAAAAAAACCAGGAATTATATACAACCCCCTTTTCATATATGGAAACACCGGCCACGGAAAAACCCACCTTATACAAGCAATCGGCAACTACATAAAAACAACTAGCAGTGATAAGAGAGTTCACTATGTCACGTCGGAAAAATTCGCATTAGACTATATAAATTCTGTTCAAACAAATCGAACTAATTATTTTAAGCAAAAGTACCGAAAATATGATGTGGTGATAATGGATGACATTCATTTTCTCTCTAATAAAGAAAAAACTCAAGAGGAACTTTTTCATCTGTTCAATAACTTATATGACGACAATAAACAAATTATATTTTCTTCAGACAAGCACCCAAACTATATCCCCCATCTTGAAGAGAGGTTGAAGTCCCGCTTTGCCGCGGGGATGATTATAGACATTCCAACACCAGACCAAGAGTCCCGAGGAGCAATTCTGCGTGCTAAGGCAAAAACACATAATTTCACCTTAACTGACGAGGTGCTTGAATTTCTTGCGTCAAATATTTCAAGTAATATTAGAGAGCTTGAGGGGGTGCTCAACACCATTATGTTCCAAACTCAAGTAAAGGGGAGAGAATTAGCCCTCTCTGAAGTGAGGGTGCTTATAAAAGACAGTAATAAACAGAAACGGGTTATATCAGCTAAAGAAGTAATAAAGATAATTGCTGATTTTTACAATATTGATGAGGAGAATATTTACCGAAAAACCCGTAAAAAGGAAATTATTAAGCCTCGTCAAGTAACAATGTATTTACTTAGAGAGGATTTTAATATTTCCTACCCTTCTATAGGGGAAAAGTTAGGTGGAAGAGACCATGCAACAATTATTCATTCTTGTGAGAAGATAAAAAATGAGTTGAAAGGTAATATATTATTAGGGCAGGAGCTTAATCAAATTAGGGCGTTACTTATATAAATAAGGTGTGGAAAACAGATATATAATATGTTGATAAAATTAAAAAAAATAATAAAAAATAAAGGAAAAGAGGGTGTGTTAACATTTCATACATTCTTACAAACTTCTTATTATATTTTGAAACTTAAATATAAGGCTATCTTTCAAACTGTTTTCTTTCTACCAACATATCCACAGAGCTAATAATAGTATTAAGTATTTATATATGAAATTAGAATGTATAATAGATAAACTTTACTCCGCAGTAATAAAAGCGAATAGAATTTCAGGGAAAAAACTTTCTCTTCTTATTCTTAATAATATCTCTCTTAAAGCTAAGGATAATATATTAACAATACAAGCAACTAATTTAGATGTTGGAATTAAAATCACTATTCCGGTAAAAATATATATAGAAGGAGAAATTATTATTTCTGGATCTATCCTTTCATCTTTTCTTAGTAATTTGAAAAATGACCAAAGTGTTATGTTAGAGAAAAAAGAAACAACTCTTTCTTTAAATACTAAAAAAACATCAACATTAATTAAATTACATCCTGAAACTGATTTTCCTACTATTCCTCAAACTAAAAAAACACATATAATTATTGTTAATAATAAAGAGTTATTAATAGGACTTAGGGCAGTGTGGTATGGCGCGACTAATATAAATATCAAACCAGAGCTTTCGAGTGTATATATGTCGCTTTCAGATAACACAATTACATTTGTTTCAACAGACTCATTCCGTCTCGCGGAAAAGAAAATTAAATGTAAAACAGTTGATAAAATTGAGCCTGTTCTTATCCCAATAAAGAATGTTTCTGAAATTATCAGTATTTTTGAGGAAGTGAATGGAGATATTGAAATAGTTGTTGATAAAAATCAAATAAGCTTTTTCTCTCAAAATCTTTTTCTTACCTCTCGTCTTGTAGTGGGCACGTTTCCTGATTACCAACAAATAATACCTCGCATACCACTTACTTCAATTATTATCTTGAAAGAAGATTTGCTCAGCGCGCTTAATATGTCCCAAATATTCTCAGACAAGTTCAATCAAGTGAAAATAAGTGCTCTTATAAAGGATAAAAAGCTTGAAATTGTGACAAAAAATTCAGACATAGGAGAAAATACAACCTACATAGATTCAACCGTCTCCGGAGAAGACGTTTCTATTAATTTTAACCATAAGTATATAAAGGAATGTTTTCAGTCGCTGTACGGCGACAGCGTCTCTCTTGAATTAAGTGGGGTGGGGAAGCCTATGGTGATAAGAAGTGTGGGAGACAAGTCATTTCTCTATCTTGTGATGCCGATGAGTAAATAACATGAATGGAATCGGTCACTTACTAGAGAAGCTTAAACGAACACTTTTTCTTCACACTGTGTTTGTTGAGTCTGTTTCAGAGACTGTCGCACACATCGTTGGTGTAAAGATTCCCAGCAAAAATATTTCTTTCAGGAACGGAAAAATTTTTATTTCAAGCTCTCCTATTGTAAAAAGCGAACTTCTCTTAAATAAAAGTAAAATCATCGAGATAGTACGCGCACAACATCCTGAAACGGCAATTTCAGATATTGTCTAATACAACACAATAAATTTCACAACACTCTCTTTTCTATTAAACACAGAATCCTGCACAATAACTTTTAATTCATTTTCTCCTCCGCGCGCCTCGCTTATTTCCTGTGGAGTGAAAGAGATGCTGTAGGGCGAGCTGTTATTTTCTCCGACATAGACTCCATTAAGAAAGTATTCTGCGCGAGCGATCGGGTACGTGCCACTGTAGGAAAATAAGATAGTAATCTTCTCGTTTGCACTGTATGGGCGGCCGCCCGGGGACTCAATTGTGACCATTGGGAAGGTGCTTGGCATGTGTATGTTGTCAAAAAGTTGCGGCACTGAGCTCTCGGTTGTCTCTGTAATATGCTGTGTTTCCACCCACGTGCGCACTTGGTACTCCCACCGCTCAAACTGGGGGTCATTTTGGGGGCTTGGGGGCTGTAATCCCCGCGGGTCGTCTTTATTAACCCAATACAAAATATCATGCACTCCGCCCACCAGAATCTCGTCAAGCGTTTCTTTCGGGGTGTATTCTGTCGCTCTCTTTTGAGAGATGCGGTCAATAGGGAATGAAATTCCTCCCTGCCACTTTCCCCGCAGTACAGGCTTGAGTTCTGTTAAGGAGAGTTCTTCCTCGATAGGCCTATTAAAACGCTCTTCAGGAATTAAAGGCAAGATTTCTTTCATAAAAGCATTCCATAGCGGCGCAATAATAAATCCCGCCACCTTTTTTTCCATAGAGGTATAGTCATTGTTTCCTGCCCACGCTCCTACTGACACGCTGGGCGTATATCCGATAATCCACGCGTCTTTGTAGTCATTTGTCGTTCCGGTTTTCACCGCGACCTCTCTGTTCGGGAAATAAAGAAATGAATTTTCTCCAAATGCCGGTGCCCGCGCCGCATTATCAGAGAGAATATCGGAAATGTTTCGAGTAATTTCAGCAGGAATCACCTGTTGCGCCCGCGGAGTTATTTTTTCGAGCACAATTCCATTTCTCTGGCGCACCTCAAGGATGGCAGTGTATGGATTTCTCAAACCTTCATTAGCAAATACCCCATACGCACTCGTCATATCAAGGAGCGACACCTCACCGCCCCCGAGAACCAAAGTAAGCCCATAACGTCCAATATCAGTAAGGCTCGTCACTCCCATGTCTCGCGTAAGCCGCAATGTCTTATCCATGCCAGCGAGATACATTGTTTTGACTGAAGGCACGTTTATAGACTGCGCAAGGGCCTCTCTCATGGTAATTGGGCCCCGGAATATGTTGTCGTAATTCTCCGGCATGTAACAGACATCATCTTTATTCTGGAGCGGATTTATAGTGTTGCCCTCCGCATCGCAATATCCGGAAAATTCTGTTTTAAGGTCAAACAAGGTTGTTTCCGGAGTAAACCCCCTCATAAACGCCGCCGCATAAGCAAAGGGCTTAAACGCAGATCCTGGCTGGCGAGTATGGGCCGTTGCGACATTGTAATTCCCATCAATTTCCTTATCAAAATAATTCCGCGAGCCGACCATGGTAAGAATCCCCCCGGTTTTTGGGTCCACCGCGACAAGCGCCGCATTTTCAGCATTAAATTTTTCTTTATTTTCCAACGCGTACTTCTCTACAATCTCTTCTCCCTTTTTCTGCATCTCATAATCAAGCGTGGTGATGACGGTCAGCCCCCCGCTTTCAACAAGGTCTTTCCCGTATGTTTCCTCCAAGTATTCTTTTACGAACAAAACAAAATGAGGAGCCTTAATCCCTTTCCCTTCCTGTGGGAGAAATGCGACCTGTTCTTTTTTTGCAGATTCATACTCTTCCTCTTTTATAAAGCCCACTGAAAGCATTTGGGAAAGCACCAGATTTTTTCTTTTTTCCAATTCATCACGATGCTGTCCGTATGGCGAGTAGTAGGTCGGAGCTTGAGGAAGCGCCGCCATATAGGCGGACTCGGCAATGGTAAGTTCGCTCGCGTGTTTTCCGAAAAATACTTCGCTTGCTTTCTCAATGCCGTAGACACTTCCTCCATAAGGGATTTCATTGAGATACATGCTCAAAATCGCGTCTTTGCTTAACTCTTGTTCCAGTTTGAGAGCTAAAATCCATTCCTTGAGCTTTCGAGCGACACTCTTCTCCTTGGTAAGAATTGAATTTTTTATTACCTGCTGGGTAATAGTTGAACCACCCTGGCTGAATTCTCCAGTTTGGAAGTTGACGAGTATCGCGCGCAGGAGAGCTGTCGGCTGGACACCGCTATGCGTATAGAAATCCTTATCCTCTATCGCGATTGTGGCACGTACCACGTTGGGCGAAATCTCCGAGAGCGCGACGACAGTGCGCTTCACATTTTCGAACACGTCATAGAGAAGCACTTTCCCCGTTTTGTCGTAAATTTTAGTTGACTGGTCAACCCGCCTCTCTTCAAAAGAATCAAGAGACGGAATTTTAAAACTTGCGGCCCAAAACAAAAGGCTTCCCAAAGAAAAGAGAATGACAATCCCAGCAATAACAAGTGAGCGTCGGACAATCTTCTTCTCCAACCCCAGTTTTTTCCGGAGAGGCATATATAGCTACCAGTATACCGTCATAGAGCCTTTATACCAGTGCCTAAAGATGCTAAAGTTACGCTATGTTTGGGGCCTTTTCTCGGAAAATAAATACCGACCCATCAGAAATTGAAAACCTCCTTTCTCGGGGGGTGGAAGAGGTATTTGTTAAAGATTCTTTGTATAAGAAACTTATTTCAGGGAAACCGCTTCGGGTAAAACTTGGCTTTGACCCCACAGGGTCAAAGATTCACATTGGCAGAGCTATTATTCTGCGCAAATTGAAGGTGTTCCAAGACCTGGGCCATACGGCTGTATTCATTGTTGGTGATTTTACAGCCGCGATAGGCGATCCTTCCGACAAGCTTGAAAAGCGTCCGACGCTTGGAAGGGAAGAGATAGAAAAAAATCTTAAAGACTATAAGACTCAAATCGGAAAAATTATTAATCTTGATAAAACGGAGTTTCATTACAACAGCAAATGGCTTAGAAAACTTACCTTTGAAAAAGCCGTTGAGCTTGCGGAAAGCTTCTCTGTCCAGCAGATGTCCGCGCGAAGAAACTTTAAAGACCGTTTTGAGAAGGGTGAAGAGGTTTCACTTCGTGAATTTCTGTACCCTTTAATGCAAGGCTACGATTCGGTTGAGGTGAGGGCTGATGTAGAAATAGGCGGATTTGACCAGTTGTTTAATCTGAAGGCCGGACGCATCGTTCAGAGACACTACGGACAAAAAGAACAAGACATTCTCACCACCACAATGCTTGAGGGAACCGACGGTAGAAAAATGTCTACCAGTTTGGGCAACGTAATCAACATTACAGATGAGCCGGAAGATATGTTCGGAAAGGTAATGTCGGTGCAGGATTCTCTGATGGAACAATACTTTCTTCTTGCGACCAACATGCCCCTTTCCGAAATACATTCAATAAAAGAATCACTTAAAGAAAGCGTGGTTAATCCTCGGGATATAAAACTCCGCCTCGCTCGCACAATTGTTACTCTTTATCACGGAGCACAAAAAGCAGAGAAAGCAGAGAAACATTTTATCAATGTGTTCAGCAAGGGAGGTGTTCCGGAAGATGTCTTGGAAGTTAATGTTTCTCCCAACACTCTTTTAGTGGATATTTTGATAACTCAAAATATTGTTAGCTCTAAATCAGAATTTGCTCGGTTAATTTTAGAAAAAGCGATAACAAAAATGCATCCCCAAGGTGATATAAAAATTATCAATGGGGCTGCGCCAGCTCTAAACGGAGTCTATAAAATAGGCAAACGCAGGTTTATAAAAGTAGTAGTAAGGTAGCCGCAACAAAAAACCCCAAGCCTTAGGCTTGGGGTTTTTTTTCTACTCTTCTTCCTTATCCCATCCGTCTCCACTGCTGTCTGGGGCGTCATCTTCATCTGTCTTTTCTGCCTTCTTCACTCCATCAACATCTTCTTCTGTTTCTTCCAATTCTTCTTCATTGAGAATTTCGTCTGTCATCATGATATTTTTTATAACTATTGCTCCTTTACACCGATATGCAAAGGAAAACTCCTTATGTTGTATCAAATGCGCAATAGTTTGCCAATAAGCATTCGCTATTAACTGTTGATAAGGCTTAGGAGGTTTTCTTGCGAGAGATAAGGTGAGTAAGGCCCACCGCAATCGCATCATACTCATCATCGTGCTCTATCTCCTTTTCTATACTAACGAGTTTTCCTAGCATAAATTCTATCTGGCGTTTATCGCTTCCCCCATGGCTGGTTACCGCGATTTTTACCGCTGAAGGCACGTACTCAAATACAAGGAGCCCCAGGCGCGAAACTATCGAAAGCACCGCCCCCCGTGCTTCAGCAACAAGAATCGCAGTTTTTCTATTTTTCCCAAAAAACAAAGACTCTATCGCGCACACATTCGGCTTCCACTCCTTCACGCACGCTTCAACCGCTCGTGAGAGTATTGCCAAGCGCTCGCTGTGGGGAATTTTTGGTGAAGTTTTTATACAATCCGAAAATAGGACAATTTCTCTCCCATCTTTTTTTTCAAGTACGGCAATACCCATCCGCTCGTAGCCCGGGTCAATCGCAAGCACCCGCGTATCTTTATTCAACATTCGTGTAGACGTCTTGGATATCTTCATGTGCTTCAAGTTGTTCAACAAGTGTTCCGAGCACTTCCGTATCAGTGTCGGAAAGCGCCACCGTACTTTTAGGCACCCACCCACCTGCCGCCTTTTCAAATGCCCACGTCGCCGCTCCGCTTCCCGCAAGAGAGAAGCCGAGCTCGGAGAGTATGTGCCTGATTTCCGCCGCAGTTTTGTTTCTGTTTGAAGTCAGCCCCTCAATCACAATCGCGCATCCGCCCGGCCCGTATGTCTCATATGTCACCACATCAACCGCTTCGCCCCCCGCATCTTTCGCTTTTTTTATCGCACGCTCAATATTGTCACTAGGCATATTTGCCGCACGCGCTTTTTCAATCGCTGCTCGCAGCCCTGGCGCTTCCATATTTCCATTCGCATTCTTTGCCTCGACAGTAATAAGCCGTATGACCTTTGAAAAAATCCGGCTTTTTTGAGCGTCTGTTGTCGCCTTTTTATTTTTTATTTGTTTCCACTTGCTGTGTCCTGCCATATATTATTTATCTACATGCCGTTTGCCTTCGTCCGTTATCACGCGGCCGCGCGCCGTTCGCTCTATGAATCCGATTTGCAAAAGATACGGCTCATTAAACTCTTCAATAGTTGACTCTTCTTCCGCGAGAGCTGCTGCAATAGTATTGAGCCCCACTGGTCCTCCTCCGAATTTCTGCAATATTGTTTCAAGAATAGTGCGGTCGGCGGGTGAGAGTCCTCGTTCATCAACGCCGAGCATTTTTAGTGCTCCATGTACGACGTCTTGTGATAAATCAACTTTATTTACTTGAGCGAAGTCTCGACAACGCTTCAAAAAGTAATTTGCGGTGCGCGGAGTAAATCTGCTTCTTAGCGCAATCTCATGTATGGCGTCTTCACTTATAGAAACTCCAAGCACGCGTGCCGAGCGCCTGACAATGCTTTCAATTTCTTCTGGGCTATAGAATTCTAGTCTGAAAATTCCTCCGGAAAAACGGCTTCGCAGGGGCGATGAGATAAGAGCGATGCGAGTTGTTGCCGCAATGATGCTGAATGGCGGAAGTTCAAGTTGTACCGTGCGCGCCGAAGGGCCCTTGCCGATAATGATGTCTAAAGACCCTGACTCCATGGCAGGATAGAGTACCTCCTCAATTGTTTTATTGAGCCGGTGTATTTCATCTATGAAAAGAATGTCTCCTGGCGAGAGATTGGTCAAAATCGAAGCTAAATCCGCCACTCGCTCGATTGCGGGACCGGAAGTTGCCTTCATTTGCGCGCCCGTTTCCTTTGCGATAAGATGTGCGAGCGTCGTTTTACCCAGCCCCGGCGGTCCATAAAAGAGGACATGCTCGGGGGTATGGCCTCGCTCTTTGGCAGCTGTTAGGAGAACACGCAGGTTTTCCTTGATACTTTGCTGTCCTACGTATTCATCCCAAGTAGCAGGCCGCAGTGTCGCATCAAATGAAGCGTCGCTGTCAGTTGATGGGTTAGAGGGTGCTCTTGACATGTTAATCTTTTTATGCTACGATTTTCCGTAGAGGTGAATCGTCGCAATTCTTTATTCCAACATACAAATCTCTAAGCAACGGAGCCCTTCGGGGCTTTCTAGAATTTCTTTGAGGATGTCGTGGCTTCGGCTGAGGCTCTCCTTGAAAGAACTACTTAGCTTTTGATACGCCTATTAAAAGTGTTGCTTGGAGATTTGTGTTTTGGAATCTTTCTCAATTCTAGTACGTATTGATTTCTCCGCAAGATTGACGGGCAAACAACTTCAATCTGCTGTTTCGCTGTCAAAACAGGAAAGGTTTTTATTGTACTAGTACAGTGAGTGAAGTGAACATGTTCACTTCTAAACGAGACGACAAGAAGAGGCTTGATAACTCTTATTCGTAGTCAACATCTACAACACGCTTGAGCTCCTCGAGCGAGGTGATGCCCGTGAGCACTTTTAAGACGCCGTCTTGTCGGATGGAGAGCAAATCTTGATGTTCTGCCGCTTTTTTGATTTCCCGCTCGCTTGGATTCTCTCGCACCACGCGCTCAATCTCTTCGTCGGTTACGATTGCTTCAAAGATGCCGACTCGCCCTTTGAAGCCCGTAAAATTGCATTTCTCGCATCCCTGATGCTCCCATACCGTTTCTTTTTGAATACCTTTTATATAACTTTTGTCTCTAATGCTCCCGAGTACGTCTTCAACAAGCTTTTTCTCTTCTCCCACAAGCGTCACCGCTTTTCTGCAGGTAGTGCAGAGCTTGCGCACGAGTCTTTGGGCCATTGATATCGCGATTGAGGAGGTGAGGACCTTTGGATTTGCTCCCAAATCAATTAGTCTTGGATACGCTCCAGCCGCATTGTTCGTATGCAGTGTTGAAAATACGAGGTGGCCGGTCAAGGATGAGTTAATGGCAATCTCCGCGGTCTCTCGGTCTCTGATTTCTCCCACCATGATGACATCAGGGTCTTGTCGAAGGGCACTGCGTAGTCCTTCCAAAAAGGTGTAGCCTTTTTCGGTATCTGTCTGCGTCTGCACAATGCCTGGAATGTGATACTCAATCGGATTTTCAATTGTAATAATTTTTATTTGGGGCGTGTGCACTTTCTTTAAGAAGGCATACAAAGTTGTCGTTTTGCCCGACCCAGTAGGGCCTGTGGTTAAAATCATGCCGTTGGGCTTTTTAATTTCGTGGTCAAGGATGGCAAGAAGCCGCGGGTGGATGCCGAGCTCTTCTAATGGCACCGCAATGCTCTTAGGATTGAGCACGCGCAGCACAACCGCTTCATTGTATGCTCCAGGGAGAACGGAGGTTCTCACTTCAATATCCTCTATTCCCATTTTTATGGTGAAGCGTCCGTCCTGTGCGGTTTTTTTAATATTAAGTTTGAGGCCTGATATAAGTTTCACTCGCGAGAGAAGAAGCCCGAATGTTTCGTGGTCAAAGGTAAGAATATCAACGAGCACTCCGTCTAAACGATAGCGCAGACGCACATACGTTTCCTCGGCCTCCAAGTGCACATCGGACGCTTTCGTAGCGAGTGCTCCCGCGAGAATAATTTCAAGAATTCTGGAAATTCGAAATCCTTTTTTCATCGCCAAGACATTTTCAATGAGGCCTTTGACGTCTTGGATATGCTTGACGCTCTTCACTGCTTCAAGAATTTCTTCATTGGAAATATCAAGCGCCCCCCCTTTCGTTTCAAATGAGTACGAGAGGTCCTTGTATCGCTCCCACGTACTCTCCAAACTCCGTGAAGAAACCAAAAACACTTCAGGGCGATATCCGCGGTCCGTGAGCTCTTGGAGCGCCTCTTTTGTTACAGAGAGCGATGGAGACTGCACTGCGACACTTATGTTTTTATCTATGATGTTAAATACCGTAAGTTTCGCCATGCGCGCTTTTTCCTGTGTGATGACGCGCAGGGCATCGCGGTTTATGGGAGCATTGGTGAGGTCAAGATAGGGGAGGCCGTACTTTTTTGAAAGAATTTCGGTCAACTGTTCTTCCTCGTCGCGGCGCAAGTCGCGCACGCGTTTCTCCTGACGCTCTTCATTGAATTGCACCATATTAGAATAGTATCGTTTTTTCACCCGTGAGACAATTTTAACGGCCTCACAACGCCCTTGACGCAGCGCGGTGAGCGAGTCCAACCATTGACTTTTAGTTAAAATTGTGATACTATAGACCCTGGAAAATAACAGACCTTTTACAGGAGGATGTATGAAAAAAACACTAATGATGTGCGCCATACTCGCGTTATTTTTATCGGGTAGCGCGCAGGCTTCGCAAGTGGTCGTTATCAATGACACACCGGAGACCACAATGGCGGTGCTCGACATGTATAACCGCCCGATCGGCTCGTGGATTTCTTACGGAGAAAGTCTGCCGCTCTCTGTGCAAGGGTTGCAGCTTCTTCAGGTGAAGATTTACGAGAACAAGAAGGGCAAAATCGGCAAATACATCAAGACGGAGTCGGTGTCAGCAGGGATGCCTTCCTACACTCCGCCCGCAAGTGTTTCCTATTATTTGGGGACTGGCGCAAAGATGTTTAGTCCTTCGGCACACGGCAGTTACAACGGTCAGTTCGTGAGCGTTTCTCCCGGGGGTATTTTCGCCGGGGGATACCAGACCTTTCGAGCTCCCAACGGTGATCAAATCATCCGTATCGGACCTAGAGGGACAGGTCAGTTTTAATACTGACAGAGAGAAACAAGGCGCGCGAGTTAATTCTCGCGCGCCTTTTCTATGTAGCATGGTGAGCCTGTCGAACCATTGTGCTAGAATCACCTCATGAAAACGCGCAAAGTGACTCTCGTGGAGCTCCAAGCGCTTGCCCACAGCTTCGCGCAAAAGTCTTCTCCTCTCGGCAAACGCGCAAAAATTGTAGGGCTCATTGGCGAATTGGGCGCGGGCAAAACTGCCTTTGTCAAAGAGGTTGCGCACTTACTTGGAGTCAAAGATACCCTCACCAGCCCCACCTTTGTCATTGAAAAAATATATCCGCTCAAAGGAAAACAATTCAAAAAGCTCATTCATATAGACGCCTATCGACTTTCGGAGGGAAAAGAGCTCACCGC
>JBBTXU010000007.1:0-5441 GCA_038062155.1 Patescibacteria group bacterium
TAAAGTGCTCGCATGGTATGACAATGAAATGGGCTACACGCACACGCTTGTTTCTCATGTCATTAAACTTGGAAGTACCCTATGAACATCGCTATAGCAGCAGACCACGCTGGATTTCCTCTCAAAGAACTCTTAAAAAAATTTCTTGAAGGAGAAGGTCATAAGGTAGTGGACTACGGAGCAAAAATACTTAACATGGAGGACGATTACCCGGACTTTATCGCTCCGGCTGCTTCCGCAGTATCAAAAGGTGAAGTTGAGAGAGCAATTCTTCTTGGAGGTTCTGGGCAAGGAGAGGCAATTGTCGCTAACCGTTTTCCCAACGTGCGCGCAATTGTATTTTATGGAGGAAAAAAAGAAATTATTGCTTTGGGCCGCGAGCACAATGATTCAAATGCCCTCTCTCTCGCGGCACGATTTCTTTCGTTTGATGAGGCGCGCGTCGCCGTAACCGCATGGCTTTCAGCGAATTTTTCCGGAGACCTACGTCATGTTAGGCGCATAAAGAAAATAGAAGAGGAGGGCGCAATCTATGCTTAAATGGAATCCCGTTAGAAATCATAAAGTTATGAATTTAAATTACAAAATAATGCATCACCGCGTCGGTCGATTCCTTATTAACATTGTCAATAATTACGGAAACCTTGAGGTTTCCTATTTCTAACGGGATGGAAATTATTCCTGCTATAATCCCGAAGGATTTCAATGACCTTCAGAGCAAACTGGCGCGAGTGGCTAATCTAGTTTCCCTTGTCCAAATAGATATTCTTGATGGACGCTTAACCTCAGAGCCAAGCTGGCCGTATCGCTTTAAAGAAGACCCTGATTTCAAAGAAATTGTTTCTCAACAAAAAGGTTTCCCGTACTGGGAAAAACTTGATTTTGAAGTAGACCTTATGGCGAAAAATCCAGAAGCACTCTGGCGCGATTGGGTCTCAGCCGGATGCAAACGCCTTATTATTCATCTTGAGTCTACAGACTCAATGGAGAAACTTCTCATCGAGATTGGGAGCCAGGCGGTTGCAAAAGATTCACCTTTCTATACAGAAATAGGAATTGCCATTGAAATTGAAACGCCACTTGAAGGTCTTTTCCCGTTTATTCCCAAAATTGATTTTGTCCAATTCATGGGAATTAATCATATTGGTTTCCAAGGCGAGCTTTTTGATGAGCGAGTGATAGAGAAAATAAAAGCATTTAGAACAACATATGGAGATATGCCTATAAGCGTTGACGGGGGAGTCAATTTGGAAAACGCTTTACCGCTACTTGTTGCTGGTGCCACACGCCTTGTTTCCGGCTCGGCGTTATTTGATGCTCTTGATATAGAAGCAGAACTTAAGGAGTTTAGAAATTTGTTACAATAATATCCTATGGCAACATCCTCCTCTACGATTAAGGAGTTGGAAATTACCGCAAACGAGATTCGCACATCAATCATTGAAATGCTCGTTCTCGCGGGCTCGGGGCATACCGCAGGACCTCTGGGGATGGCGGACATTTTCACCGCGCTCTATTTTCATACGCTCAAGCACGATCCGCACAACCCTTCATGGGAAGAGCGTGACCGCGTAGTACTTTCAAATGGCCATATTTGCCCAGTACTCTACGCAACACTTGCACATGCTGGATATTTCTCCCTACAAGAGCTCTCCACGCTTCGCAAATTCGGCTCACGACTCCAAGGCCATCCTCACCGTGATTTTCTGCCTTTCTTGGAGACGAGTTCCGGACCTCTGGGCTCCGGACTCTCCCAGGCTGTTGGCATGGCGCTTGCGGACAGAATTGATAGCGGCTCTTCCTCGTCGCGCACTATCTACTGTCTCATGAGCGATGGAGAATTGGACGCGGGAAACAGTTGGGAAGGTGCGATGCTTGCCGGGAAAGAGCGTCTTCACAACCTCATTGCCATTATTGACCGTAACAATATTCAGATAGATGGTTTTACGGAAGATATCATGCCCCTTGAGTCGCTTCGCGCGAAGTGGGAAGCATGGAATTGGCATGTGCTGGAAATTGACGGGCATAATTTTGAAGAAATTATCGGCGCGATACATCAAGCGAAAGCGATTTTTGAAAAACCGAGCGTTATTATCGCCCACACTATTCCCGGGAAAGGAGTGAGTGGGTTTGAGCGCAAATATGAATGGCACGGCAAACCGCCGAATAAAGAAGAAGCAAAGCAAGCACTCAATGAACTGCGGACCTTGGGCGGGAAAATTGTCAGCGAACATCAATGAAATGCTCAATCCAGATTTAAAACTTAATCCAAAAATTTTTGACAAAGATGTGGAACAAATCCCCATTCGCCAGGGGTATGGAGAAGGGCTTTTACTTGCGGGGGAGAAAGACAGCAGAGTAGTTGCTCTGTGCGCTGACCTCACCGAGTCTACAAAGACCAATCTCTTTGCTGAAAAATTTCCGAAGCGGTTTATTGAAATCGGCGTGGCGGAGCAGAATTTGGCCACTGTCGCCTCTGGCATGGCCGCAATGGGGAAAATTCCGTTCATCGCTTCCTACGCTATGTTTTCTCCAGGACGCAATTGGGAGCAGATCAGAACCACAATTTGCTACAACAACCAGAATGTCAAAATTGCCGGTTCTCATGCGGGAATATCCGTTGGTCCTGATGGTGGTACGCATCAGGCAATTGAGGACATTGCGATTACCCGAGTTATTCCAAGGCTCACCGTACTCTCTCCGTGCGATGCAATTGAAGCGAGAAAAGCAACACTTGCCGCTGCGGCCTTTGTCGGTCCCGTCTACATTCGTCTTGCTCGGGAAAAAACTCCGGTTATGACGACAGAAAAAACTCCATTTCAAATCGGGAAGGCACAAGTATTTTTCGAGCCCAAGGAGAATGCCCAAGTGGGTATAGTGGGTACAGGTGCACTGCTACACAATGCTCTTTTGGCCGCGCAAGAATTGGAGCAAAAGGGGATTGCAGTCAAAGTACTTAATCTCTCAACTATTAAGCCTATTGATGAGGACCGTCTGGTGCTTCTTGCTCAAGAAACTGGCGCGCTGGTGACTGTCGAGGAGCACCAAATTGCAGGAGGAGTGGGGAGTGCTGTTGCCGAAGCGCTCGCGCACCTCTATCCTGTCCCTATTGAGTTTATTGGGGTGCACGACCGTTTCGGCCAGTCGGGTTTACCCGCCGAACTTTTGAAACACTATAATATGGATGTAGAAAGTATACAGTCTGCAGTTAAGAAAGTTTTAAAAAGAAAAAGATGATTAAAATTGTAAAAAGTTTGGCGGGCAAACCAGCAGAGCTTATCGAAGAGTACGGAATGAGCGTATCATCTATTGTTGATGCGGTGCAGCGTGCATTAAAAAGAAAGCGTTAATTTTAAATACTGTGGCAATTCAACCAATGTGCGAGATGTGCAAAAAAGAGCTTGAAGATTTTGGAGGGATTCTTTTAAGTCCTCCAAATGAAAAAAATGAAGTGAGGAAATTCCACCTCTGCGTGAATTGCTACGACAAAGTTCAGGATAATTTGCGGGGCAAATAGCTCTCTGGCGCACGTTTCAAATAGGTCTCAAGTTCTTCTCTTCCGAGGAGTCCTTTTTGAGCACCAATATGTTGCACTACAGACATGGAGTTTATCGGTGCCCACATGAGCGCTTCACATATGCTTTTCCCTATTGCGAGTGCTGTGGTGAACGTTGACGCAAATGCATCTCCTGCGCCCGTGCGCTCGTAGGGGGGCTTGGGGTCGGGGTAGGCAGGCATAAACCACGCATCGCTCCCATCGTAGGCATAGGCACCCTTAGGTCCATCGGTTATTACAACAATTTTTGGTCCCAGTCCGCGCATTTTCATAAGAAGGGGAAGAATTTCTATTTCTCCGGTAACGGAGAGTATTCGTTTTGCCTCATCTACATTGCAAAAGAAAACTTCAGAAAGGGCGTATATGTCTTTGAGTTCTTGAAAACTCGTTTTAATTTGAAATGTCCCCGGTTGGAATGCCAGTTTCGTTTCCGGATGCGCACGAATAAAATCGGCAACCTTGTGCTGGTAGGGAATAGAGTTTTCGGCGAGAGAGCTTAAATAAATCCAGGATGGCGGTTCAAAAGACGGAAATTCGTAGGGATATTGGTGGTGTTTGACCAGAATTGTGCGCTCATCTTCAAACCACAAAACATAATGGTAATTTGTTTCTCCATCTTCGTGCGTTTTAATAAACTCCACTCCAACATTGTTGCGTTTAAGTTCTTCAATACAGTCTTTGCCATTCTGATCGCTTCCGAGATTACTTATAAATGCAGTTGTAAGTCCAAGACGGCTTCCCGACACAGCGGCGTTTGCGCTATTTCCGACTGCTCTCACCACTTCCACAAACTCATAGGGTATTTTATCTCCAAATCGCATGGAGAGCGTGCAGTGCGCGCGATTAATATCACAACTGACGCTTGCGTCCTTGATGCGAATGAAAGCATCCGTCACGACATCGCCGATTGAAATGAGGTCATACTTCATATGGCTTTTATTATAGCACCGACCTCCATGTTACAATGAAAAAAATATGAATCACAAGGAGAATATCAAGACATTTTTCAAAGGGGAGATATTGGAGGATGGAAAGACTCTAGCTACCTACAGCCGAGACGCAAGCCTCCTTGAAGTGAAGCCCGCTCTCGTTGTGTTTCCTCAAGATGCAGACGATGTGGCAAAACTTGTCTCTTATGTTGCGGAGCACAAGAAAGAGGACCCCGTACTTTCTCTCACCGCGCGCGCGGCAGGAACCGATATGTCCGGAGGACCCCTTAATGAGTCCATAATTATGGATTTTACCAAGCACATTACCGGCATTCTTTCGGTCAATGAAAAAGACCTATCAGCGGAGGTTCTTCCCGGTACCTTTTATCGGGATTTTGAGAAAGAAACGCTCGCAAAAGGACTTCTCCTGCCGTGCTACACCGCTTCAAAAAATCTTTGTGCAATAGGGGGAATGATTGCCAACAATTCCGGAGGAGAAAAAACGCTTATCTACGGAAAAATAGAGGACTATGTGGCGGAACTTAACGTCATTTTTTCTGACGGCAAAGAATATAGGGTTATGCCTCTCGGGCGCGACCAATTGCAGGCAAAAATGGCACAAAAGGATTTTGAAGGGGAAATATATAGAAAAATGTACGAACTTATCGAGGCCAATTACGAAAAAATAAAAGCCGCAAAACCGAAAGTTAAAAAAAACTCTGCCGGACTGTATCTGTGGAACGTATGGGACAGGGAAACCGGCATCTTTGATTTGACCAAGCTTATCGTCGGGTCCCAAGGAACATTGGGTCTCGTGACGAAAGCAAAGTTCAAACTCGTACCCATAAAGAAGCACTCAAAACTCTACGTTATTTTCATGCCGCGCATTGACCGTGTAAGCGACGTAGTCAATGAGCTCTTGCCCTTCAAGCCCGAAAGTTTGGAATCCTATGATG
>JBBTXU010000008.1:0-2325 GCA_038062155.1 Patescibacteria group bacterium
GTCCGGACATTTCGGCGGAAAGGGATCAGAGGCGCACAAAGCGGCGGTGACGGGAGATACCGTCGGCGACCCATATAAAGACACGGCGGGGCCGGCGATCAATCCTTTGATTAAAGTGATGAATATTGTGGCGTTACTTTTGGTGCCGTTTTTACTTTAAAAGTGTCATGTATCAAGTTTCAGGCCTGAAGAAAAGTTTAGTTGCTCTTTTCTTTCTTGACACTGGATACATGACACCTGATACTAATTACTATGAACTTGATACCAACAGTTATTGAAAAGAGTCAGTACGGAGAGAGGGCTTACGACATCTATTCTCGGTTACTCAAAGAAAGAATTATTTTTTTGGGCGGGCCGGTGACGGATTCGGTGGCGAATAACGTGATTGCTCAGCTTTTGTTTTTGGAGCATGAAGATGCAAAGAAAGACATTAAGCTTTACTTGAATAGTCCGGGTGGATCGGTGACGGCGGGACTGGCGATTTACGACACGATGCAGTACGTGAAGCCCGATGTTTCAACGATTTGCGTGGGGATGGCGGCGTCGATGGGGGCGGTGCTTTTGGCCTCAGGGAAAAAGGGAAAGCGATTTTCATTGCCGAATTCCGAAGTGTTGCTTCACCAGGTAATGGGGGGAGTGGAGGGACAGGCGATTGAAGTGGAGATTACAGCGCGACACATCATCAAGATAAAAGACAAGATCAACCAGATTTTGGCGAAACACACCGGTAAGCCGGTGGCAAAACTAGAGAAAGATACTGATCGAGATTTTTATATGACGGCAGTGGAGGCGAAGGAGTATGGGTTGATTGATGAGATTATAAAGAAGTAGAGTAATCGCTAACCTGCCTGCCGGCAGGCAGGTAATTCGAATCGAAGATAAACAACGCGAATAAAATATTCAGAGAAGATAGGGATGATGCTTTATCGATAATGAAAGCCCCGCTCGGAAATCCGGGCGGGGCTTTGAAATTTGAGACCCTCTTTATTTAGTTCAGGTAAAAACGTTGGCCTAGATAAGTCTCTTTATCTGGACCACAGGCGTGGATGCATTTGCCGTCTCTGACGACTATGACGTTGGCTTTTGGGTCTTTTCTCCCAACGCCTTTAGCGCGTCGTCTTGCCGCTCGCTCATTTGGGACAGGATCTCCAACCTCCTTGTGTTTTTCAGCTTCGTTACTTAGCACAAAGACCCTGTGCTGAGATTCGGGTTGTTTGGTTTTGGAGCGTTTGCCCTTGCTTTTCTTTCGCGCGTTTTTCTTGGTGAGTTTGCCACGTTTGCAGCTGTTGCGCGGAGAGAAGCGATTGGGAGACATTTTTCTGACCTCCTAAAGCGGTAGATCGGTGAGGGGTTATGAAGCTTGAGTTCAAGCAGGTTGTCTTGTAGAGCAGATTCTAGAATTATTCTATTCTCTGTTTTGGGGTGTGTCAAAGGGCGTTCGTATTTGTTATCGAAGAACCGCGGTCTTTGCGCTCCAGCGGCGCAAATCCGCTGCTTCTCAGCACGATGAATCCAACGGATACCAATCTCATCGTGCTTCCGAAAGCTTCTTCGATAACAAATACTCACTTGAATGAAAAAAAAGGGGGGTGGCTGGAAAATAAGGATTTTCGTGATAAAATGGCAGTATTCAAAGATGGCTATTAGCAAAGAGGAAAAGATAAAAAATTTGCTTGAGCGAAATGTTCAAGAGGTAATTGAAGTCGAGCATCTTCGGAAGCTGCTTTTAAATGGAAAAAAATTGCGTGTGAAGCTTGGTATTGATCCAACTTCGCCGGATTTGCATTTGGGTCACGCGGTTATTTTGAGGAAGTTGCGAGAATTTCAAGATTTAGGTCATAAGGTTGTTTTGATAATCGGAGATTTTACGGGAAAAATTGGCGATCCATCGGGTCGGTCAGAAACTCGAAAACCGTTGACAGACAAGCAGGTCAAGGAGAATATGAAGTCATATTTAAAGCAAGCGGGGAAAGTGATAAACATCAAAAAAGCGGAAGTTGTTTTTAATAGCCGGTGGTTTGTGAAAGACGGCATTCAGAAGATGATTGAGCTGGCGACCGCAAGCAGTATCCAGCAGGTGCTTAGAAGAGCGGATTTTAAGAAGCGGATTGCGGAGGATAGCGATATTACTCTTTTAGAAATTTTATACCCTCTTTTTCAAGGTTATGATTCTTTGAAAATTAAGGCAGATGTTGAATTAGGGGGGATCGATCAGAAATTCAACTTGTTGATGGGGAGGAGAGTCCAGAGGCACTTTGGAATGAAAGAGCAGGACATTTTGATGGTACCGCTCCTTGAAGGATTGGATGGGGTGAAAAAGATGAG
>JBBTXU010000009.1:0-13771 GCA_038062155.1 Patescibacteria group bacterium
ACGAGGCAATCCGAGATCTTTCCGGAGTTTTTTGGCTCGAGCCTGGATGGACCCACCAGTTCTAACGAATGACGGAATGATGACCACTTTTTTGGAGTATCTGGTTATGAGCTCTCTTTCAAGAAGCTTAATACCAGCCAGATGCTTGTCTTCATATTCGCGCCAACGATTTTCAAATGATTCGGGATTATCGTCAGAGCGTCCGGCACGATCAGCACGCCGTTCCATCATAATATTATTCGCTTCTTCCCTGCTCATTTCGACTTTAATCAAGGCAATTGGTCGTCTTAGGGAAAGCAGATATTCCGTCTGTCCAACGCTTTGGGGATATCCGCTGCAAAAAACAGGCGCAGACTTTGGTGCTTTTTCGATAAACTGCTTAAATTCTTTGTTGATGAGATCGTCAGGAAGATTTCTTCCTGACGTCATAATAGGTTCCACCTTGTTTCGGAAAGTTTCGTCGTTTTCTTTACACTTTCTAAGATGGTCTCCTATATCAATCGTTTGTGACACTGCTAGTTCTGAAAGTTTTGACAACTCTTTGAGAAGGGTGGTTTTCCCAGAACACATCGGCCCAACAAACACAAAAATCCATCCTGCGAAATTCGACATTTATTACCTCCTACTGTTATTTTTTTCTTGAAATGAACTAACTGCCCTGTGCGCTAAATTAGCACGAATGAGCGTATGGGTCAAATACCCTTATTTAGCAAGGCTAAAAACCCTGTTTCCAGTGACGGCGGAAGCAGTAATGCTTTTTATAACGGTCATACGGAATAGAATTTAACGAGGAATCGGTGTCCGTCCTCTTAAAATAATTTCTTTTGCTTTGTGGGGACGGGTTGCATGGGGAAGCATGAAATTCCCCTCTTTATCTCCCGCGGTCTCAACTTTAAGATCTCCAAAATTGAGAAGCGTCGCAAAAATGCCTTTTGTTTCAATCGTAATATCCTGAATTTTATCAAACGGCATGCTTGAAACATGACGATTGAAAAAGCCGTGTTGCTCTATTTCAATCACACGTCTATCAGTAACATACCATACATCAAGATAATAATCGGTCCAGCGTATGAAAAGCCCAATCCACAGAAATAGAAGCCACAAGAAATAAACGAACATGAGCATGAGATTCGTCGCATCTGCCCCATTGACCATAATTGAGAAATCGCTAAGAGCCTGCGGCACCGAGACAGAAAAGACAAGAGCGGGGGGCACGATAACCCCGAGTACAGTGAAAAGCACGGGACCAAGAAATATAAACCAGTGGCGACGTATGCGGTATACAATTTGTTCTCCGAGAGAGAGGTCTATCATGAGAGTTGGGAGGTTATTCCAAAGAGAATAAAGACAAGAATGGCCAATACGACTGCATATATCACTTCAGCGGCAATTGTGCCATGGTCGCTTTTCCCGTATCGCATCCAGTGATAGAAGAGAATAATAGTCACTACAATGGCAAAGAGGAGAGCGCACAAAAAAAGAACCCAGAAAACCAGAGACGGAACGGAAAAAGAAAGAGAGCTCGGAGAAAACATACAGTGAGTATAGCAAAAGGAGCCCAAACGAAAAGCCCTCCGCCTAAGGCGGAGGGCTTTCGACACGAAGATTATCGTGCGTCTCTTGGACGGGCTTCGTTAACAGTCAACCGGCGACCACCGAAGTCGTTGCCGTTGAACATTTCGATTGCTTTTGAAGCATCGGCGTCATTGACCATAGTAACGAATCCAAAACCTCTAGATCGGCCGGTCATCCGGTCGGTCACGATGTCTGCGCCCTCAACTGCTCCTGCTTTTGAAAACGTGTCTTTCAACTCGTCAGCAGTAGTAGAATAAGGTAAACCTCCAATATATAAGCGTTTCGCCATTGATATGAAGTTAGATTCTTAACCTATCGCTAAGCGACCTATCTCTTACTTGGCGAAAGAAAACCTTCACCCACTGGGAGAACCTTTACGATAGCATTGGGTATTGTACATATAACAGGTAAAAATGCAAGGATATATCCCGAAGGTAAGGCTTATTTCTTGTGATACCTCCTTTTTTCGGCTAGAATGGCCTGTATATGGAAAAGCCCCCTGTTTCAACTGATAGCTACAAAGGAGTCCGTGATTTCTATCCGGAGGACATGGCCGTCCAAAATTATATTTTCTCAACATGGAGAAAAATAGTTGAAGAGTCGGGCTTTGTGGAATACAGCGCTTCAATACTTGAATATGCTGACCTCTATAAAAGTAAAGGAAATGATGAGATTGTAAACGAGCAAATGTACACGTTTACAGACAAAGGAGACCGTGAGGTTGCGCTTCGTCCGGAAATGACACCCTCGCTTGCCCGCATGATTGCGGCAAAGCGCGGAGGTCTCAAACTCCCCCTCCGCTGGTATTCAATCCCGAACGTCTTCCGCTACGAACGCCCCCAACGCGGCCGCAGACGTGAACACTGGCAACTCAACTGCGACCTTATGGGAATTCCCGGAATCGAAGCGGAGGTGGAAATCATCACTCTTGCCCACAAAATTATGAAGGCATTTGGTGCAAAAGACGAAGATTTTGTTATAAAGATAAATGATCGGAGATTCTTTGATGAGATTTTTGAGGAGATAGGTGGAGCTTCCCCAGACACCAGAAAGGAAGTTGTTCGCCTTATAGATGGGCAAGAAAAAAATGACAATTTCGAAAAAGAACTTACTCATGAGTTGGGAGAAGAGAAGAAAACAAAATTTCTAGAACTCTTAGATGAAAAAAAATCTACAATAAGCCTTGATGAATTGAGAAATGATCTAGACTCAAAAGGAATCAAGAATGTAGTTATAGATACGAAAATTGCACGTGGTTTTGACTACTACACAGGCATGATTTTTGAAGTCTTTGACACAAACCCTGAAAACAAGCGCTCACTTTTTGGTGGCGGACGCTATGATAACCTTCTTGAAATGTTTGGAGTTGAACCACTTCCCACTGTTGGGTTTGGCATGGGAGATATTACTATCCGCGATTTTCTGGAAACCCACAAACTTCCGCTTACTGCCCTTAAAAATTCATAACTTCTAGAAATTCTGTATGCGAAAGATAGTCCTTGATATTGAGACGAAGAATATCTTCTCCGACGTCGGGACGAATAATCCGGCCGACCTCTCCATATCCCTTCTCGCAATTTACGATTCGGAAACTGAAAAATATTCGTCTTTTCTTGAAAATGAGCTTTCTTTGCTGTGGCCTATTCTTGAAAAAGCCGACCTTATTATCGGTTACAATTCTGACTATTTTGATATTCCTCTTCTCAACAAATACTACTCCGGAGACCTCACTAAAATACGAAGCGTTGATATTCTTAAAGAGATAAAAAAATCGGCAGGAAAACGAGTGCGATTAGACCAAGTCGCGCAAGGAACCTTAGGAACAAAAAAGAGCGGTTCAGGATTGGATGCCCTGAAGTGGTGGAAAGCGGGCGAAATAGAGAAAGTGCGGGAATACTGTATTCACGATGTGAAAATTACCAAAGAGGTATATGAGTATGCATTGAGCAACGGGAAACTTTTCTATAAAGAAGGCCCGGCAACTGTTGAAGTAAAACTTGATACGAATGGCTGGGAGGATAAAAAAGCAGGGTCGCTCACCCAAACACTTCCCTTTTAAAAAAGACCAAAAAGCACAAGGAGTGCAAGTGCTACGCGATACGGAATGAACGCGGAAAGTGAATTGGTTTTAAGAAACTTCATAAGAAAACCAATAGCGTAGAGACCGCTTACCAGTGCTGCAATAAATCCCACAATGCTCGGGATTAGCATTGGCGCCGCAAAGACAACTTCTCCAAACGTGAGAACCTTGTAAATGCTCGCTACGGCAAGTACAGGGAAACCGAGCATAAAGCTCAATCGTGTCGCCTCTTCACGCGAGAGACCCAAAAATAGTCCGCCTGAAATAGTAGCCCCTGAGCGAGATACCCCCGGAAACAGAGCGAGTGCTTGGAAAAAACCGATAACAAAACTTCCAGATACAGTGACAGATTTTTTTTGAGTTGCTCTCTTTTCCGCAAACCAGAAAAGCGCGCTCCCTAAAAGAAGAAATATAACAATCACAAACGGACTTCGGAGAGTGTACTCGACGTAGTGTTGAAATATAAATCCCAGCAACAGGGCGGGAATCGCTCCAACAATGACTGAAAAAAGAAATGTTCTCTCGGGAGGTGTAGTGGTGCGTCTAAGGAGAAGACGAAAGAAAGATGTGATGAGCAAGCCAAAATCTTTTCTAAAATAAATGAATACGGCAATAACGGTGGCAAGGTTGAGAAAGAGGTCAAATACAAGACTGTTGTCTAGTCCAATACCCAAAAAGTTTCGCGCAAGAATAAGATGCGCGGTGGAAGAAATAGGAAGAAATTCAGTCACTCCCTGGATGATGCCAAGCACAATACTCTGACCGATATTCATCGCATAAGCGTAACATATACAAAGTGGCATTTACAAAAAACCCGTGTTAGAATTCTATTTTATGGAAACAAACACATTAAGCCAAAAAATAAGCATTCCGGGCGCAATTGTCGTCGCGGGAGTACTTATTGCGGCAGCCATTTACTTCTCACGTTTTCCGGCAACATCCGTCAATACACAAGAAACTCCCTCTCCGAGCGCAGCGGTTGAAATACGGAAAGTAACAGCAAACGACCATCTCATCGGGTCGCCAGACGCACCAATTATCCTAGTGGAATTTTCAGATACTGAATGTCCATTCTGCAAGCAGTATCACGCAACTCTTCACACCCTTGTGAATGAATCAAAAGACCAGTCTCTCACTTGGGTCTATAGGCACTTCCCCATTCCACAACTGCACCCCAAAGCTCCTCGCGAAGCACAGGCGCTTGAATGTGCGGCAGAACTAGGGGGTAGTGATGGTTTTTGGAAGTACACCGATGAGCTTTACCGCATCACTCCTTCAAACGACGGTCTCGACCCTCTTGAGCTTCCTGCCATCGCAACACGAAGCGGCATCAACGCGACCGCTTTCAACACCTGTCTTGAAAGCGGAAAGTACGCTTCAAAAGTTGAAGCGGATCGCGCTGAAGCAATCACAGCCGGAGGACGCGGTACGCCATTTTCTGTAGTAGTGCTCAAAAATGCTCTCTCGGCAGACAGCTATAGTAAAATCTCTCAATTAGCTCAAGCAATAAAAGCTCAAACACAACAAAACATCATTATTGTTTCGTCAGATAAAAAGCAGATACTGCTCAACGGCGCTCTTCCTATTGATTTGATGCGAGAGATTATTTCAGGCGCTGGGCTTTAGAATTTTTTTTCTTCTCGGACGAGAGGTACTCCTTTATAAGGTCATCTTCAAATGTGGTGATACCTGCGATGTTGGGTGAGTAATAAGAAACATCGGGAAAATCTAAATTTGTGATTTTCTGGTATACAGCCTTAATAAGGGTGGCGGTTCGTATGGCATCCTCTTCTTTAATTTCAAGAGAGAGTTCCACATATGTGCCCTTTGACGGCTCCAGAAACTCAAGAACGCCGGTATGGACTTTGAAAGATGCAAAGCAAGATGAACCCTCAATGAGAATTTTATAGAATGTAAGCTGGCGTTCGTATTCACGCAGGCGGATTTTTTCATACTCGCTCTTCCCTTTCCAGTCTCGATAGACTTTCCCCGTCTTGAAATCATGCACCCGTATGTACCCGGGTGATACTTTGACCATTTTGTCGATTTTCCCTCCCAAGGGAACGTCGCCCTCAAATACTCCTTCATGCGCGAAATTAACCTCGACAAGGTCGTCTTTGTGAAAGGAAGACTTTTTCTTTTTGTAAAAACCTGATAAAGCCTTCCTTCCACGTTCTCGCTCAAGAGAAAAATCATTTTTTGAAAGCCTTTCATCTTCTAGAGCAACTCCAAACCAGGACAGCAGGCTCGCGAGGGTCGGGAGTCTCCCCTCTTTTTTTAAAGCCCGATAGAGAATATCAAGGGCTTTGTGCATTGCAGAACCAAATGAGTTTGAGGTCGTTTTACCTTGCGGAAAGCGCAGAAGATTCTGCTCAAGAAACAACGCTGGTCCGCCCTTCGCTACATTTAAGAAATTGTTGAGATGGGTAACGCTCATTTGGTAATCCTCAAGGAGCGGCAGGAGAAGCGCTTTCTCGTCCTTAACAAACGGCGGGTAATAAAGTCGGGAGGGAGGAGTAAGAGGAATTTCTTTTTGCACTTTAGAAAGCGCAGAAAATTCGGTAGGTAGGTATGGCAATCGCGAGGTTTCTCTTCCTGCCTCGGTGCGCTCATGAGAAAGGAGGTAAAGGCGGTACTTCGCGCGCGTAATTGAAACATAAAAAAGACGGATGTGATCGTCTTCTGTATCGCCAGAAGGTGCAATGGGAAGATTCTTTGGGAACCTAATTTTGGATACCACGCCTCTACCCGACCAGGCATCTTCATGACAATGGAGAAGGAAGATATTCCCAAATTCAAGCCCCTTTGCCGAGTGCGCGGTGAGAAGCCTTACTGCGTCTTTAGAAGATACAAATGCACTGGTATCCGTGATGGTAAGCTTGTTTTTGTGGTGAAGATCAACGAAGGAAACGAGGTCATCCACAATTGTGTGCTCATTTTTCTTGTGGCGCTTAATCGCATCAACAAAAGTACGCAATCCAGAAAGGAATACAAGATATTGCGCTCGCGTATGCCTAAAATTGTTCTTGCTGAAATAATACTCTTTAAAAGGACTGACGAATGTTTTCTTTTTTGCAGGTGCTGTTACGCTCACTGATGAAAGTGTGGGAATATGAGAGCCAATAAGCTCGTCGAGAATGTACTCAAGAGGAAGGTTGCGCGAACGGATAGACATGTCAATGAGAAATGAAGCGATAGCGACAATCCGAGACTCGCTGGAGTGCAACATGCATTCAAGCCACGGTTTGCGCTCTTTGTACGCCTGCAAAGAGAGTTTCCAAATCCCACCCCGCGCAATGCCCCAATATGGCGAACTTAAGATTTGAGGCAATAGTTCATCGGCTTCGGTTCTGTCTTTTCTTCCTAGAGAGGAGAGAAATCGCACCAACGTGATAAGCTCTTTGATATGCGGTTCTTCAAGCACGTTCTGCTGACGCTCATAGTTTACTGAAATCTCCCGCGCATAGAGGAATGGTGCGAATTTCTCAAGAAACGAGTGCTTGCGGGCAATAACAGCAATGTCGGAAAGTGGTGTACCGCCTTTGGAAAGTTTTTCAATCTCTCGAGCTGCAAATGTGTACTCTTCTCCGGGGTCTTGCGCGGTGAAAGAAAAGATTTTTCCTTTTTGTTTGAGTGCTGAAGTTGGAGTTTTATTGATAGAGGAAAGCACGCGTTCAAGCCCTTCTGTGCTGTTTTTAATGACACTGCGTGACAATGAGAGGATATCGGACGTGCTTCGATAGTTGTGAGCAAGCGTAATCACTTCCGGATTGCGAAATGCTCTAAGAAAGTGGAGAAAATTTCCTGTCTGCGCACCTTGAAATTTAAACACCGCCTGGTCATCGTCTCCAACTGCCAAGACATTCGGCCTCCCTTCATGCACGGATGAAGAGAGAATGGCCAAAAGCAGTTTCATCTGGCTTTCATTGGTATCCTGAAATTCATCGACAAGAACGTAATGATATGACTCGACAAGCTCCGCGCGCATATTTTGATTTGTCTGCAAAGCCCCAAGTACTTCAAGTATCATGTCGTCAAAATCAAAATACCCGCGTTCATACATAGCTTTTGTGTAGCGCCTGTAAAGAACTAGGAGCTCACGCAGACGCGGGAGTGAAAGAGTGTCTTTAAATACCCTCTTCCCTGATTCATCGCGTCCAATCCATTCCTTTTTCCATTGAGAAAATGGGCTTGTTTCTTGAGGATTTTTGAGGACAACCGCAAGAGAGTCGCTAAATACCTCCTCATATGAAGAGAAGAGAGAGGAAATGTGTTTGGATTTAAGTGTAAGACTCTTTAGTGCACTAGAGAGAATTTTTACATTTATCTTAGAGAGTTTCTGGGGAATGATGGAAAGAATTCTATTTACTTTTTTGAAAGCCTGCTCATTTAGATCAAGAATGCGCTCAAATTCCTCAACAGTTATTCCGGCTTTTTTCAGATGACTGATTGCTGAAAGTACGTCAGAAAGATACACGAAGCCTTGTTCCGGATGCTCTTTTCTCAAAATATTATCTTTCGGAAGACTTTTGAAAATTGATTGGAGTATTTCTCTGGAGAGTATTTCATCTGCAGGAAAGAGACGTGCACCTCCATAAAAGCTTTCGGGATATCTCTCAATGATTTCCACGCAAAGACTGTGGAACGTACGAATTACTACACGAGAAGCAGAGTTGCCAATAAGCCCCGTGAGACGCTCACGCATCGCTCGCGCCGCGGAATCGGTAAATGTAAGGCACAGAATGGCATTGGGAGGTGTATCGGTGTTCTTGAGGATGTTAGCAACACGAAGGCTTAAAAGCTCCGTTTTCCCGCTCCCTGGCCCTGCAATAACAAGTACCGGGCCTTCTATCGTATCAACCGCCTTCCTTTGGGCAGGATTTAGGTTTGCATAGCGCTGTTCAAAAAGAGAAACCATTGAGGCGATTATACCAGAGGGAGAAAGCACCAATCTCTATGTTCCCCTACTCAATATCTAACGATCGTTAGATATTGAGTAGATGATTTTTGGAAATAAAAAGTATAAAAAACAGCCCACAACGATTTCTCATTGCGAGCTGTAACACTAAACATCAAGCGATACGATCACCTTTGAAATCTGGTTCAGCCCAGACTTCCACATACTCCGATACTCCCTCGTATTCCACAACGAGAAAGGGCTCATGCACCCTCACCAACTCCTCCACGAAAATGTTTACTTCTGGTAAATTTTCCTTGATCTTTACCGACGTTACAAGCACATTTTCGGGAATTGGTTTTTCGTATTCCTTGATGGAAATACGTTTCCATACATAATTCGTACGACTCATATGCGCTGGAACCATAACAAGGAAAATAAAAAAACCAAGAATGAAAGAGTTAAGGAAGATGAAGAGTGATGGGATGGAAAGTACACTTATCTGCGCCGGCAATAGATTGCTAATGCATAAAACAGCACAGTACAATATTCCACCATTCACCGCACTCAGGATAACTACACCTGTCCAGATATTGTTCGACGTCGGGAGGCTATCGAAACGAATTTGTTCCCATGCTTCTTGAAACCATTGCCCTCTGTGAATACGACGAATGACTTCCTCTTGGTATTTCTTAACCGACTGACGGGCAAATGGCCTGATAGAAAGAAAAACCAGTGTTGCCTGCAAAGTCATCTCTGCAAGCGCACGTGTTGCAGGTCCATAGCCAAGAAATTCCTTTGCCTTTTCAAACACACCTTTCTCTAAATTTCCTTCGGACAAATCAGTTCTTTCAAGCAATTCAACTGGATATTTCATTGCCACACCCCCTTTTCTTATTGTGTATCTGTGTAAGTTTGCAAAATTACTTCTCTGGGGAAAGAATCACAAATAAGTAGTAGGTTTGTCAATAGGGGTCTTATCCCGCCTCTGCTCTGCCATTTTGAACGAAAAAACCCTTTTTCAGAGACTAGCGAGTGAGAAGCGAACCCCGCACCACTTCTGATATCAGAAGTGGTGCGGGGTATCCGTGCTCTGAAAAAGAGTTTTTGAGTGTCTTCTAATAGTAGTTGCGCAGGCGGTTGATTTTCTTGTGCTGGCGGATTTTTTCGTGCGCTTTGGCTTCAATCTGGCGAATACGCTCTCGGGTCACTCCGAACTCCTTTCCCACCTCTTCAAGAGTATGAGTAATGCCATCAATAAGACCGTGGCGCATTTCAAGGATTTTTCGCTCTTTATTGGGAAGCTGGTCTAAAATTTCTTTCACCTGGTCGGCAACAATGCGTCGAGAGGCTTCTTCTTCCGGAGAGAGAATTTTGTCATCTGCAACAAAGTCGCCCAGCACTGATTTACCGTCGTCTCCTTCGTCTCCTACCGGGCTTTCAAGAGAGACGGTGTTCTGGTCAATCTTTTCAATGGTATAAATTTTTTCGGTATCCAAATTCATTTCAGTACCGATTTCCTCAGGAAGTGGATCGCGACCGAGTTCTTGAGAGAGCCGGCGAACTACTTGCTTATATTTTGCAATTGTTTCAACCATATGCACCGGCACGCGAATCGTGCGGCTCTGGTCGGCTAAAGCGCGTGTAATCGCCTGTCGAATCCACCAGGTAGCGTAGGTTGAGAATTTGAAGCCCTTTGACCAGTCAAATTTGTCCACCGCCTTAAAGAGGCCGAGGTTCCCTTCCTGAATAAGGTCAAGAAGTGTAAGGTCGGGACTGCGACCAACATACTTTTTTGCAATAGAAACAACGAGGCGGAGGTTGGAGCGCGCGAGAAGATTCTTTGCTTCCATATCACCCGTCTGGATTCGCTTCGCAAGTTCTTTCTCTTCAGTACCGGAAATAAGCGGATACTGTCCAATCTCCTTGAGATACATCTGAATAGAGTCATAGCTTCCGCTCGTCTCTTCTCTCAAATCGAATTTTTTCTTGTCGGTACCTTGTTCAGCTACCGTTCCGAGAAGGTTTCCGCCTTCAAGCACGTCTATTCCACCCACATCAAGCTGTTTGTAGAGCTCATCTAAAGATGCCATGTCCTCTTCAATCATCGGAAATTCCTTGAGAATTTCATCATAGGTAATAAACCCGCGCTGCCGTCCTTTGAGGACAAGCACTTTTATCTTTTCTTCAAACGACTGTTTTTTAGGACCAGAAGATTTCGCCTTTCCGCCGTCCGCGAGCCAACGGACCCGGCTCACCTTGTGCGAGGATTTACGAGAAGAAGCCTTCTTTGCAGTTGCTTTCTTATGCGATGCTCCTTTCTTCTTTTTTTGTTTAGGCATAGATATAAAAATTAATTGTGGCACAAAAACAAATTCTGTAAATCCCCCTTATAATTTTCCCGCAAAATTATCAATCGTTCTCCTGATTTCCTGACATCGTTTGAGCGCTTCATCAAATACTGCTTCATCTCCTGCTTTTTCGGCCACTTTGAGCGTTTCTCCGGTTCTTACATATTCCTCTTCCCAAAAATCCTTTGAAAATCGCCTGAACAGAGTGCTCATTCCCTTTTCTCCTTCGTTCACCGAAAATTCTTCCGCTTTCATCACGAGCGCGGATTTCCTGCTTTCATTCTCACTGACAAGCTCTTTGAATTTCTCTGTACCAAGCAAAGATTCAAACTGCTTTTTAATTTCAAGGGCAGCAGGCGAGCTCTCATCGCGGAAGTAGAGACCTAACAGGTAGTCCGATGATGAGAGCGTGTCTGTCGGTATGCTTGGTGGAGATGTGTCCCTTACAAACTCTTTCCCTTTTACTTTTTTGAGATCTTCCCATATCGCTTCCTCTTTAAGCCCGCTTTTTGCCGCTATTTTCTTTACAAAATGCGATTGCTCCATTGAACTTGCGACGAGTTTAAGATACGGCAATAAGTCTGTCGTGATGCGCCGTGCAAGGGCGCGAGGGTCTTTTACTTCATCAAGGAGCTTTTCGAGATAAAAATCGAGCAAGTGGCGAGCATCTTTAAGCACGGCAGTCCACGCCTTGGGGTCTTCTTTGACCAAATCAGAGGGGTCTTTGCCCTTGGGTAATAGCGCTACTTTGACCTCCATGCCCAATGATAGTGCAAGGTCGGCCCCTCTTAAGGACGCCGCAAATCCTGCCTGGTCTGGATCAAAGGCCATGATAAGGCGGTTAGAAATTTTCTTAAGAGCTTTTAAATGAGTGTCAGTGAGCGCGGTGCCTGAAGTCGCGACAGTTTGCAAAACCCCTGCTTGATGAGACATCACCATGTCCATCTGTCCTTCAACAAGAACAGAGAAATCAGACTTGCGAATTGCTTGTTTTGCGCGGTTGAGGCCATAGAGTGCTTCGGACTTGTTAAAGAGTACTGTGTCGGGGCTATTGAGATATTTCGGTGCGTTCGGGTCGGGATGGAGAATGCGTCCAGAGAACCCTATGATGCGAGCGGCTAAATCGTATAGAGGGAATATAATGCGGTCGCGGAAGGTATCATACGTTTTTCCTCCTTCGCTTTTCTTTACAACGCCCACGCGTTCAAGGTCGGAAAGCGCATATTTTTTCGCAAGCAAAAAATCGTGAAGTGCGCGCCAGGAGGATTCTGCGTATCCGATATGCCACTCTTCTATAGTTTTCTCCGAAATGCCGCGGGAAAGAATGTACTTCTTAGCTTCTTCATTTTTTGCAAGATTTTCCTCAAAAAACTTTGAGGCACTTTCAAGGATTGAGAATAAGCCATCGCGCTCCGAGCGCTTTTCCAAAGACTCATACTCAATGGGAACTCCCGCCCTTCCCGCAAGAATTTTGAGCGCCCCGCTAAAATCAACACTTTCTACTTCCTGTATAAACGTGAAGATATCCCCTCCTTTGCCCGATGAGAAACAATAGAATACGCCCTTGTCGGGCGACACGAAAAACGAAGGTGTTTTTTCGCTATTAAATGGCGAGAGACCTTTGAAGTGACGGCCGGCTTTTGTGAGCTTCACATAAGAGCCGATAACTTCAACGATATCAAGCCGCTCTTTTATTTTTTCTACGGTTGAAGAGGACATAGGTAATCTCCACCCGACAATACCCTACTCGTCTCTATTGGGTCCGAGTTCTTTTTGAAGCTGTTGTATTTTTTCCGCTTTAGGCGACAGAGCGAGGCCGGTTCCTGCCGGAATAAGCCGACCAATAATAACATTTTCCATGAGCCCCTTGAGTTCGTCCTCTTTCCCTCTTACGGCTGCATCAATGAGGACCCGGGTGGTGTGCTGGAAGGATGCGGCAGAAAGGAAGCTCTTTTTCGCGAGAGAGACTTCGGTAATTCCCATAACAACTGCTTCGGTTTTCGCTTCATCTTTGCCCGCTTTCTTCGCGTCACTATTTTCGCGCGTGAGCGTCATTGGATCAACAATGTCTCCGACAGAAAGTCCCGTACCTCCAGAACCTTTGACGCGCTTTCTTGAGAACATCTGGCGGATAATGACTTCAATGTGCTTGCGTGATACTGTTTCTCCCTGAAGTTCGTACGGTTTGTTGATTTCACGAATAATATACTGTTCGGCCGCTTCGCGTCCTCCATAACGGAACAATTCATCAATGTCAGCCGACCCATCGGTAAGCAGTTCGCCCTTTTTCACCTTGTCTCCCGCTTTGACTAAAATCATGCGGTGACGACTGACGAGATATTCAACGTCGTCCTCTTTCTTTCCTTTGCTTCCTCCCTCGGGAAGAATACTGATGGCCATGTCTTTGCCGGATGCTTTGACATCAGAGATAACTCCGTCAACGTGGCTGACCACCGCAGGAGTTTTCGGACGGCGCTTTTCAAACACTTCTTCAACACGAGGAAGACCCGCGGTAATATCTCCTCCGACAGATGCGGTTCCTCCGGCATGGAAGGTTCTCATGGTGAGCTGGGTACCCGGCTCGCCGATTGCCTGTGCCGCGATAGTTCCAATTGCTTCCCCTATGTGTATCGGTTTGTTGTTTCCAAGGTCGGACCCATAGCACTTCACGCATACGTCCCCAATTGTTTTGCACGTCAAAGGAGAGCGTACTTTGACTGCAATGACTTTTGCCGCTTCTATTTCTTGTGCTTCGCGCTTGGTGAGATAGTGGTCGCGTTTGAAGAGCACCTCACCTTTTGGGTCTTTTACATCCTCCGCGAGGAATCGCCCCTTAATGCTATTTACAATAGAGAGCTCCATACCAGA
>JBBTXU010000010.1:0-9699 GCA_038062155.1 Patescibacteria group bacterium
AATTTACTATGATCATGACGGGTCCTTTTCAAGACAGCTCGCTATTAATCTCAAGTCATCTTTGGTCAATTCTGGATAATTGCCACAATAAAAACCGTTATGGTGTAAGAACTCTGCTCCGGGAAGATATGTTTCTTCTACCACGTATTTTTTATAAAATGGCTGTCTCTGAATATTCCCAGATATAACCGGACGTATTTCTATATTTGCTTTCTCAAAGCGGGCTTTATATTTTTCGTGTAATTCAGGAGTTTTGCATAAAACTACGAAAGCAAAAGGGGACAGTGCTTTTATATGGCTTCTTTCAAGAGGAATAAGGTCCTGGTTTTCTCTTAATTTTTTCTCAAGATAGTTGTGATTCTCTCTTCGAACTTTTATGTTGTTATCCAAAAATTGGATTTGATACAGGCCCAAAAATCCAGTTATCTCTGTTGGTCTAAAATTGAACCCCAAATCATAAAATGAGTATTTAGAGTGGAATTCAGATTTAACATCGTGTTTCTCTCTCCATTTTTTTTGCTGGTGGGCTTCTAAGTTTCTATCCCATCCATTAGCCCGGACAATTCTAAGCATCTCGGCATATTCGTCGTCATTTGTCACCACCATTCCTCCTTCAATTGTTGACATGTGGTGAGCTACAAAAAAAGAAAAACTTGCTGCCAGTCCAAAGTTTCCAGTTTTGCCTTCGAAAAGTTCGGTTCCGAGCGCCTCACAATTATCTTCGAAAAGAATTATGTTGTTTTTGTCGCAGATCTCTTTAATTTTCCCCAGATCCCCGGCAAAACCAAGTGCGTTGGTAATAAAAAAAGCTTTGATTTTTTCTCGTTTGATTACTTCTAAGAGGTGCTTAGACATGGAGTTTAAGGTCGTTGGTTCGCAGTCCACAGCAACAGGTCTCATTCCAAGCTGAATAATAGGCATAATATTGGTTGCCCATGTTAGTGCCGAAAAAGCAATCTTGTCTCCGCCTTTGAGAATCCCAAGATTTTTTGCAGTTTGAAGCATCGCCAAGTTAGCGCTTCCGCCGGAATTGAAAAGAACGGCATGTTTTGCACCCTGTTTTTTTGCAAACGCTCTTTCGAATTCCACACACTTTTCTCCCATACTCAATTTATCCGTTTGTATAATAAAATCAGCCAGAGCCTTTTTCGTCTCAACTTCGTTCAGGAACACTTTTTTCATTAGAGGGATCATAAATTTATCGAAAGATTTTTTTAAGAAATTTTTTAATGTCTCTTTCTTTTGCGTGGATATAAAATGCTCTGGGTAGGCGCAAGTAAAGTAATAGTGCAGTGAGCGGGCGATAAGGGGTACCCAAGAGTGCTTCCATATGTCCACGAAAGTATTGCCCAAACCTACCGAAGGGAAACATATGGTTCTTCGGGTTTTTTATAACAGATCTCTTTACTGTATCAGGTTTGTCCTCCTTAAGGGCATCTGGACTTGTAGTACCTCCGAGGCGCTTTTTGAAGAAAACCCTATCATCAATATATACACTAAAGCGGCTTATAATTGCCAGAACGAAATGATAATCTGTACCCCACTCCTTTCTCATTGGGTAGATTTCCCAAACCTTTTTTATAACTTCAGTTTTGAAAAAGGCGTACATAAGGTTGCATTTTCCGAGTACTTCTGGTTGAAGTACATATTTTGTCACCTGTATAATTCCAGGTGACCCTGAAAGTATAGCCATGTCTTTGAGCTCCCGCTTATTTCTTCCGTAGGAGTCTACATCTGCAACGACCGTCATGGCGACGTCAACGTTTCTTTTTTCTATAATATCAACGCAAGTTTGAATGTATTCTCTATCCCAAAGGTCATCCTGCGCTGCCCACATGAAATAAGCTGCGTCAGCTTCCCCAATCACAAATTTAAAATTGGGGAACATGCCGATATTATTTTCTTGCTTTTTATAGACGACCCTTTTGTCTTTTTTTGCATATTCAAGACAGATCTCAGCAGTGTGGTCAGTTGATGCATCATCGGATATAAAAAGTATAAAGTCAGAATATGACTGGTTTAAAAGGGAATCAATTGCTTCTTTAATAAATCGCTCCCCGTTGTATGCAGTCATTCCTATAAATACTTTTGGCATAATCTGTTACTTGGTTTTCTTTAGGTAACCATTTACATTAAACGTAGCGTTTTTCCCGAACATGTCGCAGTATTCTCGGTCTATCTCCCACCCACTATTTCCACTTAGGAATTCGTTGATAGCTTTTATAGGGCTTTGATTTTTGAATTTACCCAACTCATCTACAATTCCGTCCTCCACTATGTAGTAGGAAGCATTAGGCGAAAACTTTTTAAGTGCCCCCAAGACCTCTTCATAGAGATGCGATCCGTCATCAATAATGAGGACATTCTTGAAATTCTTAGGCAATTCATATTTCTGCCAACCATTTAAAAATAATTTAATACGAGGATGACTTTTTACCAAGTCCCCCACCTTGTCTTCAACGTCGATTGTGTGCACCTCTCCTTTACCAACAAGGTCGAGTAAGTCTGCAAGGTAAAGTGCACCACCACCGTAGTCAGCCCCGATTTCCACTATCAAATCGGGCTTCATTTTTAAGACAAGCATCTGGTACATTACGTAATCAAAAGGGCACTTAAGGGCTCGGACCCCCCTATAAGTCACGTTAAAGTGTCCTTCGTAGACGGAATTCGCATCAAAATAAACCTGCTCACTGTCCGGAATGTTGCGAAGTTGTTTTTTGATGAAACGGTATATAACGAACAGCTTTTTGGGTAAAAATTTTCTTAGTATTTTTTTCATAAATTTAAAATTATTAAACACGAAACTTATTTTCGTAAATTATATACTTTATGAAAATAAGTTTCCTTATCTTTAAGTAATTCGTATGGTGCTCCGCTTTCAATAACTTTCCCTTTTTCTATGACGAAGAGTTTATCAGAATTAAGTATCGTTGAAAGCCGATGCGCAATTACCAATATTGTCATGTCTCCTCGGAGGTTCTCTATAGCTCTTTGAATGTGCTGTTCGGACTCATTATCCAGCGCACTTGTCGCTTCATCGAGTAGAAGTATTTTTGGCTTGCGGGCAAGTGCACGAGCCAGCGCAATACGCTGTCTTTGTCCTGCAGAAAGGAGCACCCCACGCTCTCCCACAGCGGTGTCGAATTTGTCCGGCAGTGCATCAATAAAATCATGGATTTGTGCAAGACGTGCAGCGGCAAATATATCTTCTTTTGTCACCGAGTCATCAAAAAATCTGATGTTATTAAAAATGCTGTCGTTGAGCAGAAAGACATCTTGTGATACATACGACAGACTCTTTCGCCAGTCGGACATATCAATTGATTCTAAATTCTTTTCGTCAACAAGGATTGCTCCTTCTGTTGGTCGAAAAAGGCGCAGAAAAAGGTCAAATATAGTTGTTTTTCCTGCTCCTGATGGTCCGATAAAACCAACCATCTCGCCTTTCTTTATAGAAAACGAAACAGAATCAATCGCTGTCTTTCGATTGACATAAGAAAATGATACTGATTTAAATGAGAGCATGTGTTCAAACTGCATTTTCTCCTTTTTTCCAATAAAGTACTCTTCTTTTTCTGCATCAGTCTCTTCTAAATAAGAAACCATATTTTCAACATAGGGGAGTCCTGTGCTCATATTTTGTGCAATACCCTGAACACTTTGGATATATTGAAAAATACGATGAATAAGATAGACAAGTGCAGCAAGTGCTCCAAGATTGTAAGAAGTCTGATAAAAGGCAAATGCGATGATAAGGGCCAAAAAAAGCATATTTAAGGGCTCAAGTGAATCAGTTGTTGTTTTCGAAAAAATCGTGAGTCGAAGCTGCATATCTCTTAATTTTTTAAAGAGATGCTCTCCGTGCGATGTCACTTTTTTTTCAGCAGCAAGGGCCTTTATGGTTTTTAACCCAATGATGCTCTCGTTTATATGATGAGCGATGACCACATTTATATCAGAGATTTTTTTTGAAAGGGCTCGCGTTAAAGCAAACATTGGCTTGTAGAATACCAATACGACAACCCCAAACACGAATGCTCCGGCGGTAACTGTTTTTGAAATATTGACGGAAAGCAGTAAGTAGGCCACAAGAGTCGCTGATATCATGAGAACACGCGCGATTGCTTGAAGCATATCGGCACTATAATGCGAATCAATCTTGATGAGCGTATCAAGTTTCCCTAATTTTTGCGTAAGTACGTACGACCAGTTTGCTTGCATGGTACTTCCCAACAGTCTCCCTTTTATTTTTTGTTCATATCCTGCTTGAATACGAGCCAATATGTAGGCATACACTAGACCTGTAATAAATTTAAGAAAAAACAAGGATACGATGAACACCAGCATTACAGGAAGTGTGAATGGTATCTGCAACATTGAGAACGTCTTTTCAATTGCTTGGGATATGAAATCTGTCGGCGCTTGCCTGCTTCCATCAAAGAAATAAAAAATGGGAGCAAGAGCCGTAATTCCAATACCTTCAAACAGTCCTTGGAAAAATCCCAATACTGCAAGAAAGAGAATACGAAACGTATATCCTGGAAATGCTTTTGGAAAAATACGAAACACCGACCGTAAAGTGCCTATGGGAAGTGTAAAGGAATCGAGTCTCATATAAAATTTCCTAAATATCCGTTTACCACTTGTTTATTTCGCTCACGACCTTTTTCTTAAAGCCTAAATATGACGTAGTTGCTTTTCTCTCTAGATTAGGAGAAATAACTCTAAAAATTTCTTTTCCAAGAATGCGATATTGTCCCCCAACCTTGTTTGCCTTAATCAAGCCTTTTTTCAAAAGGCGTTTAATAGTGCTCTGGCTTATCTTAAGAAACTTACGTGTTTCTTCCGTGGTGTATACGGCATGGGATTTTATTTCCTCAGTCATGTACTTAATCCTACGCCAAAAAACATAAGTGTCAACAGGTGTCAATTGGTATCACTGACTATTTCTTGTTTTCTTGGTTTTCATACCACTCGTACGCTGATTTCAGGCCTTTTTTAAATGGGACTTTGTGTTTCCACCCCAATTTGTTGATGCGAGTAACATCAAGACGCCTGCGTGGCGTACCATCGGGCTTGCTCGTGTCCCATACCAAATTGCCCGTAAATCCGACAATTTCTTTGATTACAAGAGCTGCCTGTTTTATAGAAATATCCTCACCGGTTCCAACATTAATGATATCGTTTCCTTCGTAATTATTCATGAGAAAAACAGTTGCATCAGCAAGGTCATCCACATGAAGAAACTCCCGAGTTGGTGTTCCTGTACCCCAGACTACAACTTCACTGCGATTCTCTTTTTTTGCTTCGTGAAATCTTCGAATGAGAGCGGGGAGTACGTGAGAACTTTTCAAATCAAAATTATCGTTTGGACCGTAAACATTAGTTGGCATGACTGAAATAAAATTTGTTCCGTATTGGCGGTTATATGATTGACACATCACAATTCCGGCAATTTTGGCGATTGCGTACCCTTCATTGGTAGGCTCAAGCATCCCGGTCATGAAGTACTCTTCTTTTATTGGTTGTGGAGTTACTTTCGGATATATGCACGCACTGCCGAGAAACAACAACTTCTTTACCTTGTTGAGGTAGGACTGGTGGATGACGTTATTTTGGATAGAAAGATTTTCATATATGAATTCAGCAGGATACGTATCGTTGGCTTCAATGCCACCCACCTTTGCTGCAGCGAGAAAAACATATTCCGGTTTTTCAATTTCAAAAAAACGCGCAACAGCAACTGAGTCCAGGAGATCTAATTCCTGCCTGGTTTTTTTGACAATATTGCTGTATCCCAGACTCTGCAGGGCTCGCACAATTGCAGACCCGACCAGTCCTCCGTGTCCCGCAACAAAAATTTTTGAGTCCTTCTTCATAGCTATACTGTCACTCAATTATGAGCCCTTTTCTCTTTTTTGGCGACCTCAAGGTCGGATTCGGCCATAGCGTGTACCAATTCCTTAAAGGTCACTCTCGGTTTCCATCCAAGTTTTTTTCGTGCTTTGCTGGCGTCGCCAACAAGGAGGTCTACTTCCGCTGGTCGGAAGTATTTAGGATTAATTTCAATAAGTGTTTTTCCTGTCTTTCTATCTATGCCTTTTTCTTTAAGACCTTCTCCTTTCCATACAATGTCAAAGCCGAGCTCTTTTCCTGCCTCTTCCGCAAATTCTCTCACTGTGTGCACTTCTCCAGTCGCTAACACGTAATCATCGGGCTCTTTTTGTTGAAGCATGCGCCACATGCCTTCCACATAGTCCTTGGCGTGCCCCCAGTCGCGCTTGGCGTTAAGATTTCCTAAAAGTATCTTATCCACAAGACCCATTTTTATGCGTGCGAGCCCGAGAGTAATTTTTCTAGTGACGAATGTTTCTCCTCGTCGGGGCGACTCATGATTAAAGAGAATCCCATTGCAGGCAAACAAACCATAGCTTTCCCGATAATTTTTCGTAATCCAATATGCAAATACTTTCGCAACACCGTAAGGTGAGCGGGGATAAAACGGCGTTGTCTCTTTCTGTGGAGTCTCCTGCACTTTTCCGAACATCTCGGAAGACGCCGCTTGGTAAAACTTCGTCTTAATGCCGGTCTCCCTTATTGCATCAAGAAGGCGCAAGGTCCCAAGCCCCGATACGTCGCTTGTATACTCCGGCAAGTCAAAACTTACTCGCACATGACTCTGTGCCCCGAGGTGGTAAATCTCATCGGGTTGCACTTTCTCAAGAATTCGATTGAGACTACTTGTATCGGAAAGGTCTCCAAAATGAAGCAAGCCCGCCGTGGCTCCGTAGAGCTCTTTTAAGTGTTCAATTCTCCCGGTATTAAAGGTGCTTGCGCGCCTAATGATGCCGTGCACCTCATACCCTTTTTCAAGTAAGAGTTCTGCCAGGTATGACCCATCTTGTCCAGTAATCCCGGTTATAAGGGCTTTTTTACGAGAAGTGTGCTTTTTAGGATTAGCTTTGCGCATAATTACTTGCTTTATGTTTTACTGTTATACGATTTTTCTGTTAAAGAGGCAAGTGGATTTGTTTTTAAACTATTTTTATTGTTGACGTAGAGTGAGTGTCCGTCTTAGGCGGACCGGGCCGAGGAGAGCAAAAAAATTGCCCGTCCGTCGGTAGACGGACGGGCAATTTTATACTATTCTTTACGTACATTATAGTATGAATACCAAAATTGAAAAAATACTAAGGGCCATTATCTTTACGGGCTTGTTCGGGATTCTTTTCATTCCCTTTATCGTTGACCAATCAATGTTTTTTCCGTTTATTACCGGAAAAGGATTTAATTTCAGAATTGTCGTTGAAATAATTTTTTCGAGTTTCCTTATTCTCGCCTTATTTAAGAAAGAGTATCGTCCGAAGAAGTCGACCATTTTATTTGCCGTTGCAGCGTTTCTCCTCTCTCTCACTGTATCTGCTGTATTTTCAGAAAATCCATACAAGAGCTTTTGGAGCAATTTCGAGCGAATGGAGGGACTGATTACCCACATTCACCTCTTTCTCTACTTTGTGGTTCTGGGCACGATGATACAAACAGAGAAAATCTGGACTCGATTTTTCAACACGTCTCTGTTTGCGAATTCAATAATGGTTGGATATGCCTTGTTGCAGCTTTCGGGGAAATTTGAAATAAATCAGGGCGGGGTTAGGGTTGACGGGACGCTCGGAAACGCAACATACTTGGCGATTTATATTGTCTTTCATATCTTTCTCGCGCTGTTCTTTTTCTTTAAGACAAAAAATAACTACGTCAGGAGTGCATACGGTATACTCATTGCGCTTAATCTTTATATTTTGTATGAAACGCAAACCCGCGGTGCCATTCTCGGGCTTCTTGGCGGACTCCTTCTAACTGGTGCTTTGATTCTTTGGAGGGAAAGGAGCGACGCCTTGGCTAGAAAAAGCGCGATGGGTCTGTGTATAGGAGTATTAGTTCTTGTGGGAGGATTTATTGCAATCAAGGACAGTGCGTTTGTGACAAACAACTCCACCTTAGTGCGCTTTTCAAAAATATCTGTTGATCAAGCCCAGAACCAAGCTCGTTATTATGTGTGGCCAATAGCAGTTGAGGGCTTTCTTGAAAGGCCAATTTTTGGTTGGGGTCAAGAAAGTTTTAATCATGTATTCAACAAGTACTATAACCCCGAGCTTTACAAGCACGAACAATGGTTTGACCGAACACACAACGTTATTCTTGACTGGCTTGTTGCAGGTGGGCTGATTGGTTTTCTGCTCTATATGTCAATTTTTGTTTTTGCTTTGCGTTCTCTGTGGAAAACCACCGCTGTCTCAGAGCGTGATAAAAGCATATTGACGGGACTTTTTGCCGCTTACTTTCTGCACAACCTATTTGTTTTTGACAACCTCATAAGTTATGTGATGTTTTTCTCAGTACTGGCATTCATTCACTCAACCACGTCGGGAGAGAAAAGAATTTGGCAATTGCGCACTCTTTCACAAACGGCTTTGTATGTAACCACATCGGTAATTATTGTCGCTCTTGTGTCTGTTTTGTACTTTGCAAATGCAAAGCCCATGTTTGCAAGCAAAACGCTCATTGAAGGAATTACCCCGCGAGTTGATGGAAACGTGGCCAAAAATCTTGAAGCACTAAAGCGTGCTTTAGCCTACAAAACCTTTGGCGATAGTGAGATAAGAGAATATCTTGCCCAAACCACAACGCGCGTTATTGCTATCCCAGAAGTTCCTTCTGACGTGAAAACTTCTTTCGCAACCTTTGCTCAAGAAGAGCTTGATATACAACTGAAAAAGATACCCAATGATACCCGCTACCTTATGTTTGCGGCGGTACTTGCCAATTCAGTGGGTAATTACGAAGGTGCGCTTTCCTATCTTAAGCGGGCTCAAGAATCTTCTCCCGGCAAACAAGCGGTTTATTTTGAAATGGGTACTTCATATTTGCGAATGGGAAGAAACGACGACGCACTCATGGCTTTTAAACAAGCTTATGAGCTTGAGCCCAATTTTGAAAGTGCCCACATTATCTATGCGGTGGGTGCACTCTATGCCGGCCAAGATGCTCTTGCGCAAGAGCTTTTAAGTTCTCTTCCAGAGCAAGTCTACTATTTTGATGACCGTATTTTCCAAGCGTATGCCCAGCGACGAGAGTTTAATCGCTTACTAGAAATTCTCGACAAGCGTATTGCGCAGAATCCTGATGATGTTACCAACCACCTTAACCGAGCGGGAGTGTACCTTGAAATGGGCAATAGACAAGCATCGATTACGGAACTCCAAGAAGTTATCCGCCTTAATCCAGACTTTAAAAAGCAGGGTGACCGCTATATCAGCGAAATTCGAGCCGGCCGCAACCCCTAGCCCACCAAATTTTGCTACGGCGATTGAGGTGATGATAATAAGATAAAATTCTTCAATGAAAAGCTTTTTTAACCGCCTATATCTAGTTTCATGGCAAAGTTAGGCGTGTAAGGACTTGCATATTTGTCTCACTTGTGCTATGGTGGGGTCTGTGAGTCCGCGTATTATGCGCGAGCTACCAAATAAGAATGTCTGCGTAAGCCCCGCCCCAAAGGCGGGATTTACGTTTGTGGGGTCCTCTGTTAAGATTTTGGGTAGCGACTCGTTTCCGCCTATGACGGACGGTCGCACTCACAATTAGACATTTTTGGAGCTCGCCCCGTCCGTCATAAGTGGATGCGATTACCATGACTAT
>JBBTXU010000010.1:9799-13966 GCA_038062155.1 Patescibacteria group bacterium
ATTCAAAAAGAGGTGCCATTGGCACCTTTGACGACATTTAAAACTGGCGGTACCGCGCGCTTCTTTGCGGAAGTTCGCACGGAGGGACAACTTAAGGAATCGCTCACCTTCGCTCGGGAGAAAAATCTCCCATTTTTCATTTTAGGTGGCGGGTCAAATCTCCTTGTTTCCGACGATGGTTTTCCAGGCTTTGTCATCCAGATAAAAATTTCCGGGAAAATTTTTTTCTCACTTGCCGATGGAAACACAAGAGTTACCGTAGGAGCAGGCGAGCACTGGGACACACTTGTCGCGGACGTAGTTTCTCGCAACCTATCCGGGCTTGAACTTCTCTCCGGAATTCCGGGGTCGGTCGGCGCAGCGCCGGTACAAAATATCGGAGCATACGGCGCCGAAATCAAAAACACGATTGAATCTGTTGAAGTTTTTGATACAAAAGAAATGAAAAAGAAAACACTCTCTGCTTTAGAGTGTGAATTTTCTTATCGGGAAAGCATATTTAAAACTTCTCGCGGCGCACGTCATATTATTCTCTCCGTGTCATTTCTTCTCTCGGGCAAACCACCGAGACCTGTGGCATATCGCGACCTTGTAGAGTTTTTCGCCAAACGCGGCACTCCCCCTGCTGGTCTCCTCGATATCCGCGAAACAGTACTTGCAATCCGTGATGGCAAATTTCCTGACCTCGCTCTTTTTGGCACTGCGGGCTCATTTTTCAAAAATCTCGTTATACAAAAAGAGAAATATAACCAGTTGAAAGAAACATACCCTCTTCTTCCGGGGTTCTCAAGCGGGGACAATATAAAAATTCCTCTGGCATGGGTGATAGATAACATTCTTCATCTTAAAGGTGTGCGTCGTGGAAATGTCGGCGTCTACGAAAAACAAGCAATCGTATTAATTAATTTTGGAGGGGCGAAAGCAGGTGAAGTCTATGCATTTGCGCAGGATATAAAGGCTCGCGTCAAAGAGGTTATTGGGTGTGAGCCTGAATTTGAGGTACGCCAACTAGGGACATTTTAAGTCAGCTTGGTGAGGGTTTTGTTTTTGTGATAAAGTCAAGGCAATGTTTTCTCTAGGTAAGATGTTTGGGCCCACGCATGGCCAAAATCTCACTCCTCTACAGAAAGAAGTGGGGACTATAAATGCTCTGGAAGAGCGCTTCTCAAAGCTATCTCCCGACGAGCTCAAAAACCAAACACTTAATTTCAAAAAGCGTTTATCTGACAGAGAAGCGCTTGACTCCCTTTTACCTGAAGCATTTGCCGCGGTGAGGGAAGCCGCACGGCGTACGCTCAAGGAGCGGCATTTTGATGTACAGCTTATCGGCGGAATGATTCTCCACCACGGCGGTATCGCCGAGATGAAAACCGGCGAAGGAAAAACGCTTGTCGCAACTCTTCCTGCATACCTCAACGCACTAAATGGAAAGGGAGTGCATGTAGTGACGGTCAACGACTATCTCTCCCGTCGCGATGCGGTGTGGATGGGACAGATTTACAACGCGCTTGGGCTCTCTGTCGGCGTCATCAATCATGAGGCCTCGTTTCTTTACGATCCGGAGCACCAAGAAAAAGACGAAACACGCGATATTGTGGGAGCATTTAAAGTGGTCCAGGAATTTTTGCGCCCATGCACACGTCCTGAAGCGTACGGTGCGGATATTACGTATGGCACCAATAATGAATTTGGCTTTGATTATCTGCGCGACAATTTGGAAGTTGAGAGCGCACGGCTCCGTCAAAGGGATTATCACTATGCGATTGTTGATGAGATAGACTCTATTCTCATTGACGAAGCGCGCACTCCGCTCATTATCTCCGCGCCTACCGCTGAATCTGAACGCCTCTACGACCAATTCGCACATATTGCAAAAAGTCTTGAAGAGAAAATTGACTTTGAAGTGGACGAAAAACTGCGCGCTATTACTCTCACTGACGCAGGAATTTCCAAAGCGGAAGCTCTTCTTGGTGTTGAAAATATTTATACAGAAAAAGGAATGAAGTATGTACATCACCTCGAGCTCTCTGTTCGTGCCAAAGCGCTCTTTCATCTCGATAAGGAGTACGTAGTTCGTGACGGCGCAATTGTCATTGTTGATGAATTCACAGGGCGTCTTCAGCCCGGCAAGCGCTGGTCCGAGGGATTGCACCAGGCCGTTGAGGCAAAAGAAGGTCTTGTGGTCCAGCAGGAATCAAGAACATTTGCATCAATCACTTTTCAGAATTATTTTCGAATGTACAGAAAGCTCGGTGGTATGACAGGAACAGCGCTTACTTCCTCCGAAGAATTTTACAAAGTGTATGGCTTGACCACTACCCCTATACCCACTAACAGGGAAACCGCGCGCAAAGACTATGACGACCTTATTTTCCAGACCGAAAAAGGAAAATTCAAAGCGCTTGCCCGCACAGTCAAAGAGCTCAATGCAAAAGGTCAACCGGTACTTATCGGTACCGTGTCAATTGAAAAGAATGAGGTTCTTTCAGGATTTTTGACCCGAGAAGGAATCGCGCATGAAGTGCTCAATGCCAAGAACAATGACAGGGAAGGAGAAATTATCGCTCAAGCAGGACGGCGTGGTGCGGTGACTATTGCCACGAACATGGCAGGCCGTGGCGTTGATATTAAGCTCGGAGGCAATCCAACGGCCAAGGACGCATACGAAGAAGTAAAGATTCTTGGAGGGCTTTTTGTGATAGGTACAGAGCGCCATGAAGCTCGACGCATAGACAATCAGCTTCGGGGACGCTCCGGCCGACAGGGCGATTCTGGAGAAACACAGTTTTTTGTATCTCTTGAAGATGCGTTGATGCGAGTATTTGCCGCGGACATGATAAAGAATGCGATGGGCAAATTCAATATTCCCGAAGACGAGCCGATTCAGAATGGTCTTATCACGCGCTCTCTTGAATCCGCGCAGAAAAAAATAGAGGGATTTAATTTTGACGCTCGCAAGCACGTGCTCGAATTTGATGATGTCCTCAACTACCAGCGCAAAATTGTCTATGAAAAACGACGAGCAATTCTTACTGGGGGGAATGAAGCGCTATTGGCATTTCTCAATACTTTAGAGGATATTGCGGCTCCTGAAGAGAAAGTGGTACTCCAAGAGAAAACAAAACTTGTTGAAACGAATACAGAATTTTCACGGACACTTCGGATTCTTATCCTGCAGACTATCGACACGTTCTGGGTGGACCACCTAGAGATGATGGATTATCTGAGAGGAAGCGTGAATTTACGTGCGTATGGACAGCGCGACCCTTTGGTTGAATATAAAAAAGAGGGACTGCGTTTCTTCAAAGAAATGGAGCTTTCCGTCAAACAAGAAGTGGTACGTCTCTTGCCGAATATAAAAGAATCACAAGCAATGTCCTCTGAAGCGGTTGAAAGGGTACAGCGTCAGGCACAGCAAATCACGGGCAACATAGGTTCCAACAGCGCGAAATCTCAATTTGGAAATGTTGGTCGTAATGACCCATGTCCGTGTGGTAGTGGGAAAAAATACAAAAAATGCCACGGAAAATAAAAAAAGAAAAAAAGGTTGTTGTAGTGAGCGGGGGATTTGACCCTCTACATGTTGGCCATGTCCGGATGTTTAAAGAAGCTAAAACTCTGGGAGACAAACTCATTATTGTTCTCAACAACGACAATTGGCTCAAAAAGAAAAAAGGTTTCGTCTTCATGTCTGAAGAAGAACGCAAAGAACTCCTAAGCCATATCAAGTGGATTGATGAAATAGTGCTTAGCAATCATACTGCCGACACGGAAGATATAAGCGTGTGCAGTGAACTGCGGATTATTAAACCGCACATATTTGCTAAAGGTGGAGACCGGACAATAGACAATATTCCCGAAGTGGCACTTTGCAATGAGTTGGGGATAGAAATGGTGTTTAATGTCGGTTTTGGGGGCAAGGTCCAATCAAGTTCCTGGTTACTTGAAAAACACGTGTCCAACATCAAGCGGAAAAAATCTAAAAAGAGCAATGGAAAATAATTATCCAAAAGTAGGAGTTGGTGTCATGATTTTAAAAGATGGGAAAGTTCTTTTGACTAAAAGAAAAGGGTCTCATGGCGCCGGTATGTATTCATTCCCCGGCGGACATCTTGAATACAAGAAGTTTGATAGGGGTGAAATAGAAAAGGTAAAGGGAGAGAAAGC
>JBBTXU010000011.1:0-17520 GCA_038062155.1 Patescibacteria group bacterium
AAGAAAGATATTCCTTAAGCCCTTCTTCAAATGAATAAAGTGGTTTCCAGCCAAGTGCCTTAATCCGAGAATTATCCATCTGGTATTTCATATCCATGCCCGGGCGGTGTGAGGAGTGAGTTGTTATTTTCTTGCCCGTTACCTTTTCGACTCTCTCGATAAGCTCTTTGGCAGTAAACCCATCGTTTAACGTCAGATTAAATATCCCGAGTCCTTTTTCAAGAATAAGGTCTATGGCCGGCGGAATATTTTTGATGTAAATGTATTCTCGGTACCCCTTCCCTTCTTCATGGAGCGGGATGGAATATCCTTTATCAATACTTTTCTTTATAGCGGCCATGATTTTTGTGCTCTCCTGTCGGGACCCAAAAACATTGCAAAATCTTGTTTCCGCAGTTTTACCCTTAAGCGCAGGGTATGTATTTTCGTAGGAAACCCGAATGAGCGACCCCGTTGCCTTCGCGCAGGAGTAGGGATTTCTAGGGAGAATAATTTCATCTTCATGCATTCGGTGGTCGCATTCGCCATATACCTCGTCCGTTGAAACATAGACAAGTTTTTTTAGGTTAGGGAGACTGCGACACGCTTCAAAGACATGAAGTGAGCTTAAAATATTTTTTCGGAGTGTCCTATACGGCTCGCGAATGGAGTAATCAACATCAGTAACGGAGGAGGCGTGAATCACGTAGTCTGGTTTTTCATTGATAATGATACCGACTACTTTAGGGTTAGCCATGTGGTAGTGGTAGTGGGTAAAGGAGCCATCAACAATTTGCGGATTGCTTCCTTCAGAAAGATTGTCAATGACCACCACTTCCCAGCCCTTCTTAACAAAATACTCGGTCACGTGGGAGAAGATAAAGCCAAGGCCACCAGTGATTAGAATTTTAGGGACCTTTTCTTTTCTTAACCCGAATTTAGATCCCAGCTGAAGTATTTTTATCCTGGCAACTCGGATTAAATGCAGAATCATAGTTTTTGGAATATAACGTATTTTTTGCTCCTTTGCAAAGACATTATCTCACCCCTAGTCCCTCAAAAATGCCCACCAGCTTATCTGCGAGAAGGGAGAGCGAGTGGTTCTCAATCACGTACTTTCTTCCATCTTTTTGCGTCTTTTCAAAATCAGCTGGATTCTTAAGAACGTCCTCTAATTTTAAAGCGAGGGCCTCAACATTCTCTTGCTCTACAAGCAACTTGCGAAACATCTGTCCTTCAAGAAAGTCATTGGAAAAAATTACTGTTGCTTCACATGCCATTGCTTCGAGTATCGTCTTGTCAAAGCTTCCGGCGGGTGTCAGATTTATAAAAATTGCATGCGAATTGAGCACACGAGGAACTTCTCGGTTGGGGATTCCTTTATGAAATTGCAATTTATTTTTTTTAAGCAGTATTTCCGCACGCAGTTGCAATGCCGCATGATAGGAAACATCTCGCTCAAGCACATCGCCATAAATAAACGCTTTGAAATCCATTCCTTTTTGGTCAAGAAGAAGCAGAGCTTCAATGAGCACGTCTACTTTTTTGACGGGAGACAGTCTCCCCAAAGAAAGAATGGCTCGGCTATCTCTCTGTATTGAAAAATCCCTTTTAAATATGCTTTCATCAACACCAACCGGCATAACCGTTGTTTTTTTAAATTTCGCGGTATATGAGAATTGTGATGTGCAACATACCGCATCGGATACCCAGACTGCTACATCGGTAAGAGGGGTGCCCATTTTGTGATTCCTCCACATAACAATTTTCTTTCCCAGTAATTTCCATACCATCCATCCGAGCAGTACGTATTCCTGATTCATGTGCACAAACACCGCGTCATAGTTTTTACGCTCTTTCCATATATGTGCGTAGAATCGAGCAATATACATAAAACGAGACACTCCGGCTTCTTTGCCCAAAGAGAGCACGTCTACATTTTTAGGGAGATTGTACTTTCCTTTTTTTAAACAAATAACAGTAATATGCTTAATTTTTTTGGAAAATTCTTCTATCCATCGATGAAAAAACCCAAGCGAGCTGTCTTGTGTATCTACTGCCTGCGTAAGGATAAGGATTTTCATTTAGAAATAGTGGAGAGCGTGCTCTCATATGCGCGCAGATAATTTTGCTTTGAAAGAATGTCTGGAACACGCGAAGGAGTGGGATACCGTAAAGAGGCGAGAATCTTCTCTGAGAGAGTTGTGGAGACGCTTGGGCTTATCTGAGCGCCAACTTCAGGCGCAATGCCCACATCGGTTGAAATAATGGGGGTGCGACAGGAGGCAGCTTCCGCTAAAGCCATTCCGTATCCTTCGTATCGAGACGTAACAAGGAAGAGATCAGCGGTTTTGTAGAAGGAAACGAGTATTTCCCAATCTGTCCACGGCTCAAAAACTACGCTATTCTTTATACCTTTATCACGCGCCCTTTTTTGCAAATATGGAAGTTGAGGACCGGAACCCACTATGACAAGACCTGCATCGGGCATTTGCTTTAATAATTCGGCAAATGCATCGAGGGCAAGAGGAATATTTTTCTCCTTCGATATGCGGGAGGCCATGAGAACGATACGAGAGAAGCGGGGATATTTATTCTTCAAACTCGCGACCACTGGAGCAGTTCGAATACGCTCTGCATCAACAAAAATCGGCAACACACTGATACGCGATTCGTGTATACGCAGTATCCTGTGATTAACAATACTTTTTTTTATTCTCTCGGATACTACGCGAATACTATAGGCTTGTGGAATAAGAAAAAATGAAAGAATAAGGCGAAGTGAATTGAGAAGAGAGTGCTTAAAAAAATAAGGACTTAAAAAATCGGTATGAATCTGAATGTTGAGTGGAGCTTTGAGAAATCGGGTGACACCCCATCCAACCAACCCAGTTTCAAATGGGTCTTGCGCGGTGACTATGCTAGGCTTCATCTCTTTCCCTACTTTCCGACCAATTGAGATCGCGTCGAGAATATAGAAAGCTTTGTAGAGAGATGAGGTGGGATACACGGAAACACGTGGAGAAAGTGTGATGGGCGAAAAGCCGTCAGATTTTTTTGCAAAAACAATAACTGCAAGCGAGTCGCAGAACGTGCCATATTCAACCATCCGAAGCGCGACGGGAGAATCCTTCTTGAAAAGAAGTCGGTCTGTTGAAATCATTAAAACTCTCATCGTGTTTTCATCGTAATTGTTTGGCCAGCTCGGAGAGCATTTTCTCTTCGCTGAAATTGTTAAGGGTTTCTTTCCCGTGTGCAACCAATTGCTGTGCTTGTGCGGGCTCGGTGAGCAATTGAGAGATTGAGGAGGTAATTTTTCCTGTTTCGTTAAAATGCGTGAGTATGCCGTTTTCCCCATCTCGGATTACCTCGACATTCCCTCCTACATCTGTGGTGACAATCGGAATTTCGAGGGCAAGAACTTCAAGAAGCAGGTGGGAAAGGCCTTCGTAGGAAGTGTTGAGCACAAACACATCACTTCCTTTTATATATTCAAATAATTCTGCTTGGGGCTTTTTACCAGTAAGGACAACGTGGCTCTCCATCCCTGATGCTTTAACCGTGTCCAACAAATAACCTTTGTCCGGACCATCACCAAGAATATAAAGTTTTATATCTGGATACTTTTTCACCAGTTCAGGGAGCACGGTCTTGATGAGAGTATCAAATCCCTTCCAAGGCACGAGCCGGCCGGCGCTGGTAATAACACGTCCGGAAAAGCCTAGTTTTTTTCTCAACTCATCGCGGGAAGAAGCAAGTGTGGGCGCGTTGAATGCGTTGTAGACGACAGTAATCTTTTCTTGAGGCACACCCCAATTGGTGACAATTTTTTTAAGATAGAAACTCGGGACAATTATTTTGTCAGCGTGGCTTGCTACAAAAAACTGAATTTTTTTAAATAGCCTGACAAGAAAAGGGTATTTTTTGTATTCGGTCGAAAAAGAATCCAAGAATTCGGTAATACCCGAGCGTTGCGACCCTTGCTCCCACGCATAGTCGCCCACGATTTTTAAATAAAACTTTTTGCCTGTAATTCGTGCTGCACAATAGGAAGGAAGACCTGTGGAAACTGGATCTTGAGCATATACACTATCTGCAGAAAGAGCGTTAAATGCTACCTGAAAAAAGAAAAGGATGTGGCGAATACCCTTGGGATACCGCAGAAATGGTCCAAAACTAACAAGTTTTACAAAGAAACCCATGGCCGGCAGTCTTTCCTCAAGAAGGCGGGTGTAGGTAAGAGGACCGCCGTCGGAGGGAGCGGTAAGAATTATTTTTGCCTTTTGGGTATTGTGCATATTATGAGATTTTATTGTGAATCTTCTCCTTGTACCAGGCTACTTCGGCCTCAAGACTATCGTTAATAAGGCGCTCGGCAATATGAGACCCGGTTGCGCCGGCTATTCCTGTGACTAAAATCTTCATACGAGCCCCATTCTATATAAAAAAGACCGAAAAATAAAGAGTTTTTAAGCAATGCATTTTTTGAAAGAAAGAAGGAGAGTGCGAGCAATGTTGCCCCATTCATAGCGCTCGCATACAAGGGTGCGTGCGTTGGATACAAGCGCGCTTTTGAGTGAAAAGTCTGAAAGACGCTTTACAGCGGAAGCTATGCTTTGAGGATTAGAGGGCGCACAGAAAAGTCCTGTCGGGTTTTTTGAAGTTTTGGGGTCAAAGAGAAAATCAGGAATTCCGCCGACAGCAGTTGCCACGACAGGAACACCAGCTGCCATAGCTTCAAGAAATGCATTTCCCAAACCTTCGGAGAGCGACGGGCGTACAAATACGTCGGCTAGAGAGAGAATTGCGGGAACTTCTTCAGTAGACAAGCGCCCCGTAAAATGAACTCGGTCTGAAAGATTTTTCTCCAGAGCAAGATTGATGAGATTCTCTTTTTCTTTTCCGTCACCCACAAGCAATACGTGCACGGACGACGGCAGAGACGCGAGGGAAAGAATTAAATCAGAAAGACCATTTTTAATTACCAATCGGGATACGGAAACAATGAGTGAGACATTGTCTGGAATTCTATACTTTTTCTTGAGCATTTTGATTTCAAATGTCGGGTGACCTTTGAGAAAAGCCGCAACATCAACACCGTTAGGAATAACTTCAACAGTGTGCCCTCCCATATCGCGAGCGAACGCCGCAAGAAATTCGGAAATTGCGTGGATATAGTCGGCTCGCTTAAAAATCTGCTTGAAAAGCGGGAGAAGTATGCCCACACGGCGCTGTATGTGCTCCACCGGATCCCCTTCTTGGATGTTGAGGAAAAAAGGCACTCGCGGATTTACATATTTGAAAAAGAGTGCGCCAAAGCCCGCGTAGTTGGCCATAATGGACCACACAGCGTTGTGGTGATTTTTTCTATGGAGAGACAGTGCTTTGAAAAAAGAGAGAAATGGAAATAGATATTTATTAATAGAGAGTGGGAATGGGATGTAGGCATGGTCGCTGACAGGTCCGGAAAAACCGATACGATGGACTGTAATATTCCCTATTTTTTCAAAAGATGGAAGTGCACAGTCAATACGGAGAGTAATCATATCGAAACCGATATTGGGCATTCGATCAGTCAGCTCCTTCACAGCAACTTCTGCCCCCCCGATATAAGGGAAATAGGTCAATGAAAATATGAGGATTTTCTTCATGTAGGTCTACACTAGCAACTTCTCCGCCCTTTTCAAAGGGCGGAGGAAAGCGCTTCTAGGGTCTTGAAGCGAGGCTTCCAGCCAGTGCCTTTAAGCTTCTTATTGCTTAGTGTGAAGTCTCCCAACGCTTCACCTACCCACGAAGGGTGAATGGGGGCATTGAAAAATCTCCATTGAATGTAGACGATAAATTGGGCAAGAAAAACCGGAATTATAGGAGGATTCTTCTTGCCTACCACTTCTAAAATTTCGCTTAGAGTCGCACAGTCATCCGGACAGAGGTTGAAAACGCCCTTTATGGTGCCCGAAAGCGCTCGAGCAAAGGCGTCTGTCACATCCTGCTCCTGGACAAATTGTGCGCGCGGATTTTTGGTCGGAAAACGCACCCCGTTTTTTCTGAAGCCTTCAACCGTTACTCGATTGCGCGGACCTATGATATAGGGAGCACGAAACATGGTAAGCGTCGCGGAAGAGGGACCGATTATTTTCTCTACTATTCGTTCAGCGGCGCCCTTGTCGTGCCAATAATAAAAATACGGATTATCCGTTCCTAAAGGAAAATCTTCTGACACATCGGATTGCCTATGGATTCTACGGAAATCATATGCTGCCATGCTACTTATATATATAAACCTAGCCACTTTGTTGCGCACAGCCGCCAAAGCAACATTTTCGGTCCCGCGCATGTTTATATCTAGGCGCTCGCGAGCCGGCATCCGCGCTTCCCAGAGCACCACAAAGCCCGCATGAATCACGGTGTCATGCCCTGTCATAACTCCGGCAACATCGGGCGAGCGTATGTCCATTTGTATGAATGTGACTTTGGGAGGTAAGGGAAATGTCGGAGCCACTGTATCAATACCCGTAATTGAATCAACTTCCGATAATCGGCTTAAGTCCTCCGCGAGAATTTGCCCGACGTATCCGCTTATGCCCGTTAAAAATATGCGCATGTCATTCAATAATGGTTATGTTGGTTTTTTTCTGCTGATCTTTTTTTGAAAATAATAATAATCCAATGGGGAGAGCGATTATTGTAGCTAATATAAATAAAGTGAAAGAAAGCCTATCATCTCCACCATCGCGTGCAACAATCACGGTAGCGGGAGTTGCGGAAGACACACTCATACTATCAAACTCCTGAATTTGCCTGTTTGGTGTTGCTGGGATATCCGGTACCTCTTCAGAAATCTTCTTTATGGGTGGAGTCGATACAATTACGGGCTCTTTGGACGGTACGACTTGTGGGTATGTTGGTGGAGGTGGCAAAGAGGTTGGAGAGCCTGGCGTTGGCAGATTAGCAATCCACTTACCGTTGAAAAATTGAAGGGAGTCGCCATCGCCTTTTGCGCCAAGCGAAGATGTATAGGAAGTGGTTGTTACCTCGGTTGTGCTTGAAGACACGAAAGAAATCGATTCCCCATCATTACTTAAGGAAAATGAGCTGTTAAAGAGATCCCCAGAAAAAGCGGGCCATTCTTTTTTAAAAGTTGCTGGGTCGGAAGCTATGATTGCGAAAGCCCCGGAAGAGATTGTCGGTGACCCTTCAAAAAGAATCAGCTTGTGATTGGTTTTATTTTCAAAGAATTTCCAAAGGGATACGTCAATTGCTTCTCCTCCGTCATTGTAGATTTCTACCCATTCCCGCTTTTCATCAGACCCGGGAGTTGGCAGGTCATACATTATTTCAGTAACACGAAGAGAGGCGTCGGCAAAAAACGGAAAGAGGATGGCATATATGACAGAGAATAAAACGAGTATACGGAGACTATTACGCATCAGTTTCAAGAATTTTTTTCAGCTCTGTTTCAGGAATTTCTCGAGGAGAGTTCACTTTAGGTGTAGGTGGTACAAAAGGCGGTGAGGGAGGAGTTTCTGTCTTTTTTACCTGCACCGGTGATACCTTTGGTGTTTGAGGTGGCAGTGATGGCTTCGGCGGAGGCTCTTTGAGTACTTCGGAGAGGACATGTTTGAGGCTTGCGAGAGATTCCGGTGTCGCTCCCTTATTTTCTTTCCGGCGGTCTTTATCTTTATACGAAAGTGTTGAAAGTGGCAGTGTCTCTTTTTCTTGCACAGTCCGCGGGAATGCCTTTTCTTGAGGGGTCTGCATTGTACCTCTCTGATTAAAGGTTATCGCCGCAAAGGGATTTTTTGCTGGAGGATTGACAGATGAAGACAGAACCGGAGATGGTGTTGGTGCGGAGGAAGAGTGGGTCAGTGGGCGTGGGAAACGGCGTCGCTCTTTTTCGCTCCAGCGATTTTCTTCTCTTGCTTTAACTTGAGTCGGGATAATGGGTTCATGCCACTTGCGTATTTCCTCCTCAACTATGCTTCTTGGACGGGCATATGTTCTCCTTGAAAGGTCAATGATACGGTCCATCGGGGACAGAGTCTTTTTTTCAATTGGGGGCAAAGTCGTTGCCGAAAACGGCGGTGAAGTAACGCCATCAATCATGAGTTTAAGATATATTTGAGTGAATCCTAGATTAACCAAATCTTCGGGGGTAAACTGTGGTGCAAATTCTTTTTCCAGTACTTCAGCGTCATATGCCCCCACACGGAACATAATCATGGTACCGACGTTGCCGAATACCGCGGCACGTACTTCCTCTGACATTTGTTCAATGTATTGATGAGCAATAGTTAGACTTAATTTGTATTTACGAGCTTCTGATAAAATATCGGCAAATGATTCATTGGCAAATGATTGAAATTCATCGACAAAAAGATAGAAAGGGGGAACATTGCGCATTTTAGCATCAGGCACATCAGCGCGAGACATGGCGCCCAGATAAATTTTGGTCACCAACATACTCCCCAAGAGATTGGCATTGGCTTCCCCAACACGGCCTTTGGAGAGGTTGATGATGAGAATTTTGCGCTCGTCCATCACTTTTCTCATATCAAACGTTGATTTTGGCTGACCGATAATGTTGCGCACCAAAGGGTTTGCAATGAATTGCCCGATTTTATTTTGAATCGCCGCACCCGCTTCCTGCATGTAGCGGTCACCGTATTTTGCAAATTCATCTTTCCAAAATGCCTTGACAGATGGGTCGCTGATATTTGCCACAACTTTATTGCGGTAATCCTTGTCGGCAAGCATGCGGTTGACGCCGATAAGCGTTGATTCCGGGTATTCAAGGAGCGCGAGCAAAATATTGTTGAGGATGTACTCCATACGAGCAGACCAGGCATCAATCCATATTTTTTTAAACGCGCTCATGAGGCCGTTGGCAACAAGATGGCGCTTATCGATACCCACATCCTCCATTACGTTGAATGAAATCGGATAATCAGTATCAAACGGTGCGAAATAGATAACGTCCTTGAGCCGAGATTCCGGAATATATTCAAGAAGGAGGTCTGCGGTTTTTCCGTGCGGGTCAACAAAGGCAAGCCCTTCTCCGTTTTGGATATCCTGAATAGCCATGTTCTCAAGGAGGGTCGATTTACCCATGCCAGTCTTTCCAATGACGTAGACATGGCGAGACCTGTCCTTCATTTTTATTCCGAAGGGTTGGCGCTTACCGCGAGAGTCAGTAGCGGCAAAATAGACTACTTTGTTTTCATCGTGCATACTTTGAGATTCATTATACAATCCTTAGAACTAACAAAAAAGCCCAGTATTTTTTACAAAATACTGGGCCTCTCTTATGACTGAAGGACACTTTTTACTTCTTTTTTAGGATAGTGGTTCATCCAGATGCTGAAAAGGATCCCGTGCCGACCTTTGACATACTCCACGAATGCCCCCTGGTCGGCATTGATGTCAAAGACAATGCTTTTCCATTTTTGGTTTAGCTCTTCCAAAATGCTTGCCCAGCCTGGATGAGACATTGCCTGACGTATGCCAGCTAACGTATTAAATTCATAAAACAGCATGTGGAGCATTTTTTGCAATGCCTCCGGGGTTTCCCCTTCAGCTTTGTACTGCGCTACATATTCTTTCGCTTTCATGTGCTACCCCCATATGAGTACGGTGTAACTTATCCTTGTTAGACTATAACACAAACATAATAAAAATCAATACCTATTGGCTATTCCGCATTAAGAGCTTCTTTCGTATAGGTGTTTGCGGCATCCTTAACCCGCCTAAATTTTCTTTCAGAAAACTTGGGCGGGCAAGGCATCCATTATTGAGGCAAAAGGGCTTCCTTAGTGTAAGTGTTAGCAGCATCCCACAACATCCAGCTTGTGAGTCCGGCATCATAGGTTGCCTGAATTTGGGCTCTAACCATAGGAGCAGTATAGACAGCGCCTAAATCGAAATCTTGAAGCCAGGGACGTATTTTTTGCGGAGTAGTGGATGCGCGTGCAAATGCCTTATCCATAGAATATTTAACAACCTCATATGGTTTTTCTGCGGGGTTGGAAAGACCAATAAATCCTTTTGGATAATGCGATGGATAGACCATAGGAGCAATATAGTCGAAATATGGAAGCGCGTATTCTATAATTTGGCCGATATTGAGGTCGTCGGTATTGGTCGTTGTCATGCCGAAAAGGTCGGCTGACATAGCTATCCCCTGTGGATGAAGAGCGTTATAGAGATACGAGAAAAACTCGCGAAGTACATCTGCCTTCCCAAGTAGAGGATCGGCAACAACCCTCTCTTCGCTCCACGGAAAATATATGTCTATCATGTTTCCATCTGAAGGAAAGCGGATGTAATCAAAATTTATTTCATCAAAACCCGCCAAGTATGAATGTTTTGACAAAGAAATAATGTAATCCCAATATTCACGAGCCCCGACATCGATAAAACTCAAACCTTTATAGTCTTTCCACACGCTTTTATCACTTTTTTTCTGAATCGCAAGGTCGGGTCGGACTTTTGCAAAAATAGGGTCTTGAAATACGGTGACTCGTCCTATGACATATATCCCTTTCTTGTGGAGACTTTCAATAAATTCCCTCATGTCAGACGCAAAACACTCTTTTTTCTCGGCATCAACAAATACCAGATCTTGGGTGGCAAAAGAAATTGAGCCACTGTAGTCTTTCACATCTATCACCAAAGAATTTATTTCCGTGTCCTCTACAAAACGGACAATTTTTTCACGAAATGATGGGGTCCCAGCGACACATGCTGTCATATAAAGCGCTTTGACCGCGAACGGTGTCGCAACATGAGTTGCAACAAAGACTTTTTTTGCTGGAGAAGAGGAAGCAGTGACTGAAACATCCGCAACATACATGTTGGAGAAAAGAGAGGGTGTGAGCACATAAAAGAAAACGGCACAAGCCGCCACTATAAATATATATTCTGCCCGCCTTCGTACACCTAATTTTTTCATGAGGAAGGAGCAGTGGTGTCAGAGGGAATGATAGGAAGTTCTTCCTTCACAGGATGAATGCGACGGACAGATTTCTTTGTCTCGGCAACAGGAGAAGCGGCATCAACAGGCGCCTGTTGAATAGGCGGCTGATTATCAGCAAACGTGGATGCTTTTTTATGAGGGGCGTGTGGCTTTGGAGCTCCTGGATTTCTCCTTTTTATCCTAAATGCAAGATAGAAAATAGAAGCTCCGATAAGGAAAAAAAAGACTTTTTTCCACGACCCAGGAAAGCCCAAAAAGGGCATAACCGCGACAAGAATTCCGAATCCTGCAACTAAATACTCGCTTATCATTGTGATTGAAGTATACGGCAGGGGTAGTAAAAGACAACTGTGTACAGGGCTAGATTAGCTTTTCGGCAACCGCATAGATGCTGCCCGCACCCATAGTGATAATTAAGTCTTTTTCTTTTGCTGAAGCAGCAAGTTCCTTAACGATTTCATCAAAATCCTCATAGTACGAAACTTTTTTGTTGTGTTTTTCAATTTCCTTGAGCAAGTCTTTTGATGAAATTGCGTGAGTATTTTTTTCTCGCGAGGCGTAAATAGGAGATAATATTATGTAGTCAGCACGCGAGAGTTCTTCTGCAAATTCCTGCAATAAATCTTTTGTTCTGGAATAAAGGTGCGGCTGAAAAACAACGGTAATTTCTTTTTTAGGAAATCTCTCCCTAAATGCAGAAATGGTTGCCCGTATTTCGGTGGGGTGATGAGCATAATCGTCATACACGAGTGCCCCCGTTGCGGTTTTTCCTTTGAATTGAGAACGGCGCCAAGTACCCTCAAAACGAGAAAGCGATGCAAGGGCTTGCGAGGTGGAAATTCCAAGGTGCTCTGCAACCGAAAGCGCTAGACGAGCATTTTCTCGATTGTGATTTCCGGGGACAAGAAGAGTTGGAATATCTGCATTCCCAGCATCAAGGGTGTGTTTTGAAACAGCAAGGACGGAAGAGAGAGCTGGGTCGGACGCGTGGGTGATAAGCACTCCATCCGGTGGAAGTTTTTTCACAAATTCTACAAACGCCGATTTAATATCATCTAAATCCTTGTAGTAATCCAAGTGGTCATTATCTATGTTGGTAATGACAATAACTTGCGGATTGATGTTAAGGAATGAGCGTTCATATTCGCACGCTTCGACTACAAGATACTTGCTCTTCCCTGCTATGAAATTACTCTCGTATCCGGAAAGAAAGCTTCCAATAATAACCGTGGGGTCAAAACCAGCATCAAGTAAAATTTTTGCAATCATACCGGTTGTTGTTGTCTTTCCGTGAGTACCCGATACTGCAATCGTATATTTGTCTTTTGAGAGTAATCCTAAAAGTTGCGGGTAGCTTAGTTGTGGAATTCCTCGGCGCAGAGCCTCTTGCCTTTCAGGATTATTTTCTGGAACCGCAATGGTATAGATAAGAAGCTCCGCATCAGAAGAAACCTGCGAAGCATCATGGCCTATGTATATGCGAGCATCTAGTTTTTTAAGCTCTTCAGTAGTGCGAGAGGAAGCTGTATCAGAACCAGCCACAATTTTGCCTTCCAAAAGAAACATCCGAGCAATAGCAGAAACTCCGATTCCGCCTATTCCTACAAAGTGAACAAATTTAATTTTTTTTAAATTGGGATTCATACATGCTTATAACTTTCTTGCTGCGGGAACCAAGCGGTGGCAAAGCGTCTAAAGGAAACCAGCGTGCTTCTTCAATCTCTATATTATCTATAAAAACCCTCTCGGTAGAAAGAGGAGTAGTAAATATATGTACTGTATCTTTTTTATATTCAATGTTACTTTCAAAAAATCCAAGATACATTAATTCTGTTATTCCTATCCCGATCTCTTCTTTAACTTCACGTTTTATTGCGTTTTCCTTATTTTCTTGCGGTCGAATGCCTCCGCCGGGAAAGCCCCATCCTTTTCTGTAACTATGGCGGATAAAAAGAATTTTTCTTCCGTAAGTTAAAACAATTTTGACACCGTGCGTTTTTGGTCTGAAAATAAACCAGTAGAAACGAAAGAACGGGTAAACAACTATATTAAGAAACTTGAGAATTCTTTTTTTCACTTTTTTTTACAATAGCATTAAACTGTTCCCCCCTATCGAATTCATTTTTAAATCCGCCAGGTGGCGGACCGAAGGAAGCAAATGCAGGACTTAAGAGAAGTATGTCGCCCTTTTGTGTGGATTTTATTCCTTTCTCAACCGCCTCTTTAAGAGTAGAAACATTAATTATTTTTACAGTCTTTTTTGAAAGTGCGTTAATGTCATTTTTGACCCTTTCTGTCCCTGTTCCGGAAAGAACCACAAGTGTTTTGACATATTTTGGTATTTCTTTGAAAAGTTTTTCCATGGGAAGATCTTTATCAGCCCCGCCCAAAATCAGAACTATATTTTTCTTTTCTGAAAGTGCTTTGAGTGCGACAATCGTAGCGTCGGGAGTTGTCGCGGTCGTATCGTTGTAAATCTTTATTCCTTTATATGTGCGAACAAGCTCCAACCTTCCGGGTACACCATTAAACGACTCAACTGTTTTTTTAACTACAGATAAAGGAATCTTGAGTATCCGGGCAACTTCAAGTGCTATGGCAATATTTTCTCTGTTGTGAAGTCCTGGAATTTTTATGTCCCAATTTTTCGGTACGTTCTTCTTAGAGGCGATAATAAAACGGCCTTTGAGGATTCTATGTTTCTTTTTGATGGCAGGCGCAACTTGTTCTCCCAGCACAAGCGTGTCGCCCTTTTTTTGATATTTAAAAATATTTGCTTTGTCTTCAAAATATTTTCCCACATCCCCTTTGTAGTAGTTGAGGTGGTCGGACAAAAAAGTGCTAAATACGGCTATGTGTGGGCTTATTTTTCTCTCTCCAAATCCCTGCAGTTGCCATGAGTCGAGTTCTATAACCACATAATCTCCTTTTTTAACTTTTTCAAGTAATGGAAGGGTGGCCATGCCTTTCACATTACCGCCAAGATAAACTTTTTTGCCAGCTTGCTTAAGTAATTCGTAAATAAGCGAAGTTACTGTAGATTTACCCCTGGTGCCTGTAATACCGATAATGGTTGCCTCGGTAAGTTCTGCAAAAAGAGCTGTGCTCATTTCAATCGGAATATCATTCTTTCGAGCCTCTACAATAAATGGAGAGTCAAGAGGAACACCCGCAGCTTTTATAATCATGTCGCGATTGGTAAAATCCTCCAATCGATGCTCTCCAAGAATAAATTTTATGTTTTTAAAGTGAGATAACTTTCTTATGGAAGAGCTAAGTTGGGTGCGAGTTTTAAGATCAGTAACAATCAAATCTGCCCCGCATTCTGCGAGAAATTGGGCGTCCCCCACCCCACGACCTAAAAGCCCCAATCCCATAAGGGTAATTTTCTTGCCGACAAATAAAGCTCGGTAATCCTTCATAAAAGACACTATAACAGTGAAACAAAAAGCCCGCATCCAAGAAATCGGACGCGGGTTTATTTATCTGCGGAACACACGGGCTTTGCGTTCTATGGACTCGAGGTATTCCATCCTCCTGCGTATTCCCCCTTTTTGAATCCCAGGGAATGAATCGGTTTTCTCTATCGTCTGCAAACGCAGAACATAGGGGTGTTTACGAGAGAGAATTATTCTCTCGCACTTCTTGACCAACCGAGAAACATCATTCTCCCTACCCTCAACAGTTGTACTTGTGGGCCCGAAGTGATAAGCCAAACCACTCTTAGCAATACACAAAAGCACTGGTTCCAAGATGCGACCTAGATGTGGCGCACCTATAGGAAACGGATAAAAAGAAATATCCTTTATCACCAGTTTGTTTCCTCTTGACTCTCTCTTTTTACTACTCATTGTGTAACCTCCTGTGTGCTTTTCTTATCACACCCTATCACAAAAAGAAAAACCCGCGCACTAAGTCTGCGCGGGCTGAGAGGCGAAGCCTCTCTTCATTTCATTCTCAACCCACTGGTCAAGATTACTGCGCATGAAGCGCCATTGCCCACCAACCTTGAAGGCTGGTAGCCTTTTTTCTTTGGCATGACGATATGCTGTCATGGGATGAACTTGAAGGTACGCGGCTGTTTCCTTTAAGTTCATTATTTCAGGACGTTCTATTTCTACAAAAACTCCCGACATAAAACCTCCTTTTGTGAGAAAAAACAACTACACACTATTCTACAATAAAAACCTTACTTATGCAAATTTTTCTCTACGATTTGATAGCAATCACCAAATCGGAAATATTCGAGCCAGTCGCACCTGTTGAAATAAAATCGTGGGTTTTTTCCCAGAAAGGAAAGGAATCGTGGGAAGTGAGATATGTTTCCGGATATAGACCCAATTCTTGGGCTTTTTTAAGAGAAGATAAATCCGCGAGTGCGCCTGCGTGGAGGTTGTTATCCTGTCCATCGGATGCAAGAGATAGAAGTGCACTTGCAGAATCAAGGTGCACAAGTGCCGAGAGTGCTAATTCCTGATTTCTCCCTCCCGCTCCTTTCACATCTGCAAAAGTAACTGTCGTCTCTCCCCCATACAGAAGCACAGACCCGGGAGGAAGCCCTTTGATTGCTTGAGCAATATGTTTTCCTACCTCCGATGCTTCACCAGACAGAGCATCGGTTATAATGCGAGGAAATAAACGAAGTTCTCGCGCTTTCTCTTCCATTGCTTTAAGCGCTATGGTATTGGAGAGAAAAAGAATGTTTGCGATATTTTTAAAATACTTCTCTTCCTTCGGAGTTTCAATAAAAGAGAGTGTTGAAAACATCTCGGCAATTTCATATTTATTCAAAACTTCTTGCGCGTCGCGTATTGTGGTTGCATCTTTGACGGTGGGACCGGAAGCAATGAAAGAAATGTCATTTCCCGGAACATCAGAGAGTATGAGTGTAAGACTGCGAGCCGGATGCGCGTATTGCGCGAGGAAACCACCTCGGGCAAGCGAGAGGTGCTTACGAACAGTATTGAGTTCCTGTATTGTGGCTCCTTTTTTAAATAATTCTTTTATGATACCCACCTCTTGAGAAATTGGCGCATCGCTTTGTGAAAGAAGTACGCTCCCCCCGCCGGAAATTACGAAAATAACGAAATCTTTTTCCGACAAACTTTGAAGCAGGGTGATAATTTCTTTTGTTGCTTTTCGATTTGCGTCAGATGGAAACGGGTGGGTACCTCGATATGGAGTAAGAATTGCAGGATCCTCTTGAATATCGGTGTCGAGAATAATGCCGGCAGAAAGCTGCGACCCCAGAATCTTTTCCAAGGCAATCCCCGCTTGAGTTGATGATTTTCCAACCGCTACAATAATAACTCTTCCATCTCCGGGGAGCTTGAAAGTTTTTCCGTCAACCGAAAGCGTATTACCTATCAATGAAAGATTTTTCTTAAAAAAATCTTGCGTATCAACCGCTTGTAGTCCCGCTTCCGCAATTGAAAGCAGGTGGCGTCGTGCGGGAGTGACGGAAAGTGATTCAAAATTCTTTATCTTGTTCATTCTAATAAAAGCATTATACACCCACGAAAAACGCCCTTATTTAGGGCGTTTAAATCTGCTCAACAAGAATGAGGTTGGTCTCGGTTAAATGCGAAACTTTGCCGAAAGGTGTACCAGTCGTAATAACAACCTTTTCGCCTTTTCTGACAAGCTTATTATTCAGAAAAAACGCGCGAACAGCAGTCAAAACTTTTTCAAAATTATCGGATTGCTCTATGAGTACCGGATGGCAACCGAAAGAAAGTGTCATCTGCTGATATATCTCTTTGCGCGGAGTAAGCACTACAATAGCTTGGCTGGGTTTGTAGCGAGAAAGCATACGGGCAGTGAAGCCCGAACTTGTAAGGGCAACAATAAAGCGTGCGCCCACTTCGTCCGCTGTATAGACAGCCGACGAAGTAACTGAATCCGTAACGCGACGATTTTCTCCACCTTCTCCACGGCGACTACTTAACATCTGCTTGTGGAGATAGTCATTTTCAACGCGTATAGCAACTCGACTCATAAGTTCTATCGCTTCAACTGGATATTCACCGAGCGTTGTTTCCTCCGAGAGCATGATTGCATCAGTACCATCAAGAATCGCATTGGCAATGTCGGAGACTTCCGCACGAGTCGGGACCGGAGACTTTATCATTGATTCTAGCATCTGTGTTGCGGTGATAACGGGCTTGCCTGCTTTGTTACACTTGCGAATAATCATTTTCTGTAAAAGAGGAACGTCTTCGGCAGGAACCTCAATGGCGAGGTCCCCTCTAGCCACCATTATGGCGTCGGACGCTTCTATGATTTCATCGATGTGCTCCACTGCCTCAGGAGTCTCTATTTTTGCAACGATAGCGGCACTGGATTTTGCTTTCTTGAGAATTGCTTTAAGCTCGAGGACATCCTCAGGTCGACGCACAAAAGAAAGCGCTATGAAATCAACTTTGTTTTTTATTCCAAGTTTTAAATCTTCGTGGTCTTTCTCGGTCAGAGAGCTGATTTTAAGATAAACCCCTGGGACATTGACTCCCCGACGACCTTTAATTTCCCCTCCCACAAGTATTCTGCATTTAATTTCAGGGCCTTTC
>JBBTXU010000011.1:17530-19762 GCA_038062155.1 Patescibacteria group bacterium
CAGAAAGAACTTGAAGTTTCTTCTTTCCGTCATCAAGAAGAATATGTGACCCCTTCTTAACTTCTCGGGGTAAACTCAAGTAATTTACATGCATGCGCTTCTCATCTCCAACAATCTTTTTTGTGGTAAGTGTTAGTGTGTGGCCTTTTTTAAGAAGGACTCGTTCAGTATAGAGATCTCCCGTTCGGATTTTTGGACCAGATAAGTCCTGTAGAATTGCAATTGGCTTACCAGTCTTTTTACTGTAGGCGCGGGCAAGATTAATGCGGTGTTGGTGCTCGACATGGGTACCGTGAGAAAAATTAAGCCGGATAACATTGAGTCCCGCGTTAAACATCTCCGTCATTGTTTTTTCATTCTCTGTTGAAGGGCCAATGGTTGCGACTATTTTTGTTTTTTTTCCGAGAGGCATTGTATTAAAACGTTGACGCCCTTCCGCAAAAAGCGGAGGGGCGTAGGTAAGTGGATATAGTACAGGCGTTTTAGGAAAAAATCAACAAAGCCAGTCTTCTTGTTTTGAGTACTGTTTTCTGCTAACTTTATTGATATTCTCGCTTATAGCACCTGCGTGCGTAGTTCAGTGGTAGAACGCTGTCCTGATAAGACAGAGGTCGAAGGTTCGATTCCTTCCGCACGCACCAATCAATAATGAACTTGTGTTAGGTTTAAATCTATGGATAAGAACATAATTTGGATAGATGAAAATGAGAATGACTTGAGTGAGGTGTCTGTTTCAAAAGCTCACCAAGAAGGATTACTACATAGAATTTCTGTCATATATTTAACTAATGATAAGAACCAGATTTTAATTCAGAAGAGGAGTGACGGCAGACTCGACCATTCAGCGGCAGGACATGTTGATGCTGGTGAATCGTATCTTGAAGCTGCTAAGAGAGAGCTGGAAGAAGAGCTGGGTGTCAGTGACGTTACATTAACAGAGATTGGCGACTGTAGCTCAAAAGAGGCTGGCGGAAAAATTAGACATAAATTTAAAATTTTTCGATGTAAGACAAATCCCGGCAAATTGGATCCGGACGAAGTCGAAGAAGTGTTTTGGGCTGACCCAAGTGAGGTTTGGAATGATATGAAAAGAAATAATGATAAGAAATATTGTGCTGGATTCAAATCGACACTTAGACTTTTTCTAAAAGAGCTTTCGAGCTCTTCACAAAAAATGATATAAAAAACCGCCAGAGGAAAAATCACTCTGGCGGCTGGTGCGGGTTTATCCTATAGGATGCGGTAGTTGCGGAAAGAAAGAGATACGCTGGATAAGATTCCAGTACTGTGCCAACGTATGACTCTTTGCTCCCGACGGACCACCCTTGAGTATCCGCGCCATATCTTCTGGTCTGGGATAGTGCCCAAGCCTTTTTTCGGTCGCGTATATGTTGAGGTATTGCACAGCAACCCACTTTTGCAATCGCTTGTCCTTACGGACTTGCGTGAGGGTAAATCTGGTCCCCCACTTGCGATTCACATCCACGAGTGCTCCTTGAGTAATCCGAGGTGGCACACGAGAAGTGCAAAGCTTCTCCACGAATTGCTCGGGAGACATTGCCGGTCCGTAAAATGCCAAAAAAGGCATCCTGACGAACACCTTGTCCGGTTTCCCTTGGGAGAAGCTCATCGTGAACGCTCCCAAGAAAAGCCCAACAACGAGAGAGCCGATTGTGGTGATTAACCGTACCGACCCCAAACCCAACATCTTTTTCATTTAACTTCCTTTCTGTTAAGGAGCTGTTGCACTTATTGGTGCATGTTTGCTGAAGATATGTTTATCACAAAAATACAAGAAGTCAATCATTCGGCTCTGCTCATGATTGGACATTCGGCTGAGCTCAGTCGAAAGCCATACTGAATATAGTGAACGTATCAACCAACGAAAATCCGCCCCTGCGGGCGGATATAGCATTCTCTATTTTGTTCCGTTCTATACTCGTCTTTCCGAGCAGTCAAATTCAATTCAGGCATTAGAATTATATGCCCTACCACCGTGAGGCGATAGATCGACGCGATCTTTTGTCCGAAGACGAAAAGATTAATTTTTGAAATACTCCACGAGCAGCTTCCGCTACCCGTGCCTTGTTACGACTTAGCCTTTGTCATTGAGTTTACCTTGGGTCGGCATGAAGCCGAACTTCGGGTACCCCCAACTTCCCTGGCTTGACGGGCGGTGAGTACAAGACTTGAGAACGTATTCACCGCGGTATGGCTGACCCGCGATTACTA
>JBBTXU010000012.1:0-1926 GCA_038062155.1 Patescibacteria group bacterium
TCCTTGATGGACAGCCTATTTCTACCCCCCGCATTAATGAAGCGATTACTGATGGGAAAGCGCAAATTTCAGGAGACTTTACGGCAGAAGCCGGGCGTGATTTGGCACGCAATTTAAACTATGGGGCACTTCCTTTACCTATTAGCCTTCTTAACACCCAGAAGGTAGGACCCACATTGGGGCAAGCTACTCTCGTGTCAGGAATATGGGCGGGGATAATTGGTTTCTTTTTTATCGTCTTATTCCTCATAGTGTGGTATCGCATTCCCGGGCTCATTGCGTCTCTCACTCTTATTTTCTATCTTTTTATCCTTCTTGCCCTCTTTAAACTTGTTCCAGTTACAATTACATCGGCAGGTATCGCGGCTCTCATTCTCTCTCTGGGAATGGCGGTTGATAGCAACATTCTTGTATTTGCTCGGATTAAAGAAGAGATGAAAAAGGGACGGTCGGTAAAAGATGCTGTTGAGGAAGGATTCTCTCGTGCGTGGTTTTCAATCAGAGATTCAAATATTTCAGGGATATTGAGTTCAATCATTCTTTTTTGGTTTGGGACCGCTCTCGTCAAAGGGTTCGCGCTCACTCTTATTCTCGGAGTATTAGTGAGCATGATTACTGCTATCACCATTACGAGGACTTTCTTACGCGCGGTGGCTCCTCGAAAAGACAGTGCTCTTTCCCGTTTCCTATTTAGTTCGGGACTTTCAAAATAACTATATGTTTGCCATACGATACAAAACACCAATCTTTATCATCACTGCGCTCTACATTGTAGCCGCGCTTCTTGCTTTTTTCGTATGGGGTCTCAAGCCCGGAATCGATTTTACCGGCGGTTCTCTCTTCGAGCTCTCATTTCCTAATGGTCGCCCTGAAAAAGTGCTTATAGAAGAAACAGTGAAGAAAATCATGTCTGGAGATAGTCTTATTTTGCCTGTAGGAGAAAATAAGGTGCATATACGCACCGCATATCTTGAAGGAAGGGAACGTAGTGCTCTGGTGAGCGCTCTTTCAGGCGAATACGGTGCAGTTGAGGATGGTTTTAGCTCTGTTGGTCCTGTTATTGGAGAGGAGCTCAAACAGAAAGCAATACTCGCTCTCTCTCTTGTGGTGGTCGTCATCATTTTGTTTATTGCATTTGCATTCAGAAAAGTATCCGAGCCTGTTTCTTCTTGGGTCTATGGTCTCATCGCTATCATTACCCTTGCCCACGACATATTAGTGCCGATTGGTCTCTTTGCGTTCTTGGGAAAATTTGCTCATGTACAAGTCGATATTCTTTTCGTCACCGCGCTTCTGACCATCTGGGGATATTCAGTGACCGACACTATCGTTGTATTTGATCGCATTCGAGAAAATCTGCGCGTCAACAAAGAAAAAGGCGGCCGAATTTCTTTTGCTGACATTGTCGGAAAAAGTTTGGAAGAAACCTATGCCCGCTCTCTCACCACCTCTCTCATGACACTTATTGTCCTCGTGTCTCTCTATATCATTGGAGGTGAAGTGACAAGGAACTTCGCACTTGCTCTTATCGTTGGTATCATTGCCGGAAGCGCTTCATCTATTTTTCTTGCCGCCCCTCTTCTTGTTGTTTGGAATGATTGGCGTAGCAAAAAGACCTCAAAATAAGGCTTTTCTAAGCTTTATTAGATATTTTACGGGCATGGTTGACTTATATTTCCTCTTGGCTATAATGATTCCTACGCTCGCAAAAGAGCGAGTGCGGTCTTTGAAATTTTAAGATTTGAGAATTGAAACATGCAAGTTTCTTGTAGAGTATTCAAAAGTGATTAAGAGCTAGGAGAAGATAATTGGGAACGAAATAGTATTTTCTATTTTGTTCCGTTCGAATTTTGCACAATGCAGAATTTCTATCAGAGTTTGATCCTAGCTCAGGATGAACGCTGGCGGCGTGGATAAGGCATGCAA
>JBBTXU010000013.1:0-3374 GCA_038062155.1 Patescibacteria group bacterium
AGAGCTCACCGCGCTTGGGTGGGACGAAATTTCTCGCGACCCGACAAATCTTATTTTCATTGAATGGCCGGAGCGCGTATCCGATGTCCTACCGCCAGGTTTTACCAAAATTCACCTCGCATTCGTAGACGAAAACACCCGAGAAATAACTCTGTAATGAAAACAACTCCGCAAACAAAAACACTCGTTCTTCTTGATGTTCACGCAATTATTCATCGCGCCTATCATGCGCTCCCCGATTTCTCCTCTGCGAAAGGCGAGCCCACGGGCGCATTATATGGCCTCTCTTCAATGCTCATTGGTATCATCAAAAATCTCGCACCCGATTACATTGTTGCCTGCTACGATTTACCCGAGCCCACTTATCGTCACGAGGTCTATGAAGGCTACAAAGCGGGGCGTCCAAAGATAGATGACGCGCTCGTCCGCCAGCTTGAGCACTCAAAAGATGTCTTCACCGCATTCGGCATTCCCATGTATTCGCTCGCCGGTTTTGAAGCCGATGACATGTTAGGGACTATTGTTGATAAATTAAAAGAGCGCAAAGACATTTCAATAATTATTGCATCGGGCGACATGGACACGATGCAACTTATTTCGGGTGAGCAGGTCAAAGTCTACACGCTCAAAAAGGGAATCAACGACACCATTCTCTACGACGAGGACGCGGTGATGAAGCGCTTCGGATTTACCCCTCCACTTTTGACTGATTACAAAGGGCTTCGTGGCGACCCCTCCGACAACATCATTGGTATAAAAGGAATTGGAGAAAAGACTGCGACAACCTTAATCACTACCTTCGGCTCAATTGAAGCGATGTACAAAACGCTCAAGAAGGGCACCCTAGCGTTTACCAAAGCAGGAATATCTCCGCGCATGATTGAAATTCTCAAAGCGGGCGAGGAAGAGGCGATATTTTCAAAAATGCTGGCTACCATCAGGCGAGATGCGCCCATCAATTTCTCGCTCCCAGCGAAAACTTGGAAAGATTCTGTTGAAAAAGAAAACGTTCTCGCGCTTTTTGACGAACTTGAATTTAAAACTTTGGAAAACCGCTTGCTCCCACTACTCAATGGCGAAAAAGAGGAGGTAGGAGCGTCTCCAATGCTTCCTATGTCCTCACCCCAAGACCTGAAGCGCGCGCTTGCAGGGCTCTGGCTTCTTGATTCGCACAAAACAGACCCGGAAGAAAAAGATTTACTGCGTTTTACGAAAGCAAAATCAGTTGCGGACGCGCAGAAAATCATAAATGCGGAAATTAAGAAAAATAAGCTCACGCGCGTGTACGAGGAAATAGAGCTTCCACTTATTCAGATTGTGGACGCGATGAATGCGAGGGGAGTGAAATTAAATACCGAATTTCTTTCAAAACTTTCAAAAAAATATCATGCAACGGTAGACAGTTTGGAGAAAAAGATATGGCTTCTGGCGGGCGAGGAATTTAATATAGCTTCTCCAAAGCAATTGGGAGTCATTCTTTTTGAGAAGTTGCATCTCAAAGCCTTGCGCCAGAAAAAGACCTCAACAGGGGCCTTATCTACCCGCGAGTCGGAACTGCAGAAAATGGTGGATCTCCACCCGACTATCCCGCTTTTGCTTGAATACCGAGAACTCCAAAAGCTTCTTTCAACCTATATAGACAATCTGCCCAAGAAAGTGGGCGACGATGGCCGTTTGCGCGCGACATTTATAAGCGCGGGGACAACGACAGGGAGAATGGCCTCGCGGGACCCCAATTTGCAGAACATTCCTATAAAAAGCGAGCTTGGTCGTGATATTCGCAAAGCATTTATTGCAGAAGAGGGTTTAACACTCGCCGCTTTTGATTATTCCCAAATAGAATTGCGCATTGCCGCCATTTTATCCGGCGACAAGAAATTAATTTCTATTTTCAAAGAGGGAGGTGATGTGCATGCGGCAGTGGCAGCGCAGATTTTCAAAGTAACGCCGGATAAAGTTGACAAAGAAATGCGAAGGCGCGCGAAAGTGATTAATTTCGGGATTCTCTACGGCATGGGGGTCAACGCTTTGCGTGCAAACCTAGGCACCGACCGTGCTGAAGCGCAACTTTTTTACAATACCTACTTTGAAACGTTTAAAACGCTCGCCGCTTACTTGGAAACCATAAAAGCGGATGCTAAGCGCAAGGGTTACACCGAAACTCTCTTCGGACGAAAGCGCTATTTCAACGCGCTCTCGGGCTCGTTGCCTTTCATCCAAGCTGCCGAGGAGCGCATGGCGGTCAATGCACCATTTCAGGGAACCTGTGCCGATATTATGAAAATCGCCATGAAACGGGTGGATGATTACATTCAGAAAAGCTCTCTGAAGAATGATGTATTCCTAATACTGCAAGTACACGACGAATTGGTCTATGAAATAAAGTCGGGAGTTTTGAAAAGCACGGCGCACGAGATAGTACATATAATGGAGAGTGTGCTTACCAAGGAAGAATCAAAAAACATTCCGCTTATCGTCAATGCCTCAGCGGGGGAATCATGGGGCGACATGAAATTGCTATGATATACGTTTTTTATGGCACGGATAGGGAAGGAGCAGTTGCGAAATTGCACAGCACACTCCAAATTCTCAAGGGCAAAAAGCCGGATGCGGAGAGAATTACATTTTCTCCCGAGAATTGGGAGGAAAGTGCCTTTGAAGCGTCCATTGAGCGCCAAGGTCTTTTTGAAAAAAAATCAATCGTGGTCTTAGACTCGCTTCTCTCCTACGCACCAGCCAAAGAATTTGTGATGGAGCACCTTGTTGAGATGGAGGAGTCGGAGAATGTATTTCTTATCTTAGAAAAAAGTATTCTTGCGGGACCACTGGGCAAAATTAAAAAGGTCTCCGAGAAGGTAGAAGAGTTTAAAGCTGTTGAAGGCAGGCGGTTCACTCCATTCCCGCTATCTGACGCATGGGCGAGAGGGGATAAGAAAAATGCGTGGGTACTTTACCAAGAAGCGTTAAAGAAAATGAGTCCGGAAGAGATTCACGGCGCACTCTTCTGGCAGGTAAAGGCAATGATTTTGGCATCCAATAGCAAAAGTGCCAAAGAGTCGGGACTTTCACCCTTTGTATTTTCAAAGTCGGCCTCTTTTGCAAAAGGGAAAAGCCAAGAGGAGCTTAAACGCACTCTTGGCGAATTACTTTCTCTCTATCACGACGCTCGAAAGGGAGGAGGAGAATTGGAAATCGCCCTAGAGCGGTTTATCCTTGGAAGCGCTTAAGTTAGCTAGGTATTTAGGGTTTTGTGTGGTATAAAATCGTTATTCTTCCCTGTTTAGTGGAAGTTATCCGCCCGTAGCTCAGGTGGTAGAGCAACTCCCTTTTAAGGAGAGGGTCGGGGGTTCGAGTCCTCCCGGGCGGACAAGTGG
>JBBTXU010000014.1:0-1029 GCA_038062155.1 Patescibacteria group bacterium
TTAATGAATAAAGACACGGAACTAGCCAAATTAAGTCTGGGGGTGCGAGCAAACTAGCGCGGGCCGATTATTTGGAAAGAGCGGCTGGATGATTAAACAGCCGTAATTGGCCCAAGGTAGCCCTGTTCCCCTTTATCATATTACATTTTCTGCATGTGCATTGAACATTATCCCATGTGTGCGAACCACCAGAGGCCATGGCCAAGCGATGATCCAATTCTGGGGCTCTATCTTCATAAGACCCACGCAAAGACCTCGGGGTTTTAACTCCACAAATCTGGCATTTCCATCCGTCGCGCTCGAAGAGCTTAATGGGGTTGATCGGTTCATAGGCAACACCAGCCTCACGGGAGCGCTTCCGGTACATCTTCATACCCCCGCGCCTTCTTCTTTCATTCGGACTTCTGGCACTGTGTCGTGTTTGGCACCTGTTAGAACAAAATTTTCCGAACTTGTTTTTAGGCATGAACCCCGCGCCGCAAGTCTGACACTCGCGCTCGGCAAAAATCTTCTCGGGGGGATAAGAACACATTCTGGAACAGAACCAACTGTTCTTGGTCTTGGGCTTAAAAGCACCCCCACAACCACGACAAAACCTTATTACAAAAACAGGGTGCCTTCTTGAATTTTCTTTTTGCTTTTGGTTCTTTCGAGAACACTCATCCGAACATGTAAGCTGCTTCCCAAAAGATTGTAGAAACTCTTTACCGCAGACCAGACAGGGTATCGGTTTCCTGACAGCCCATCTTCTGTCTCTCAGCGTAAAATGCCCCTGCCAACACCCCTCAGAACAATATTTTCGATTGCCCGACCCTCGCCCGCCCTTGATAAAAACCTTACCACACGTCGGACATTTACAGGAAATAGGCGACTTCTTGATATACCAAGGGTGCTTTTTATCGAAAGCCGTCGCACACCCCGCCCCGCAGTATTTGTAACCCCCACCAGTAAATTCTTCCCCACAGTTCCGGCATTTCTTGATTCTATCCGCCATAAAAAAACCCCTCGGTATAGTCAATTAATGATCGT
>JBBTXU010000015.1:0-8210 GCA_038062155.1 Patescibacteria group bacterium
GCATGGTGTTGGTTTCGCGCTTTCCTTTTCCCCCACATTGAGGGCACGTGACATTTACCCAATCAGTAATATTAGCTAAAGGCGATTCTCCTGTGCCTGTCGGCTCATAGTGGGAAACGTCTGGCAACTTTACGGGCAAATCTTTTTCAGGCACAGCTACTACTCCGCACTTTTCACAGTGAATGAGCGGAATCGGTTCTCCCCAATAGCGCTGTCGGGAAAATACCCAGTCGCGAAGTTTATAGGTTACTTTTTGTTTTCCATGGGCTTTAGTAATCGCAAATTTTACTTTTTCGCTTTCTATTCCGTCAAATTTTCCAGATTCAACAAGATGACCCGTACCGGTATACGCTTCGTCAAGCACCGGACATGTCAGTGCTGGATAGTGAGGACAAACGACCATTTTAATTGGTAAATTATATTTTTGCGCGAACTCAAAATCCCGCTCATCGTGAGCGGGAACTGCCATAATCGCCCCAGTGCCAATATCTCCCAAAACGTAGTTCACAATCCAGACAGGAATTTTTTCTCCATTGGCAGGATTCTTAGCATATATTCCCGCAAATATTCCTTCCTTTTCTGGAACTTCGTTTACAGGACGTTTTAACTCTTCTTGAATTGTTTTCTTGATAAATGTTTTTATCTCGTTGCTCGCTTTCCAGCCAACATCAAGCCATTTCTGCGCGAGTTGTGCCGAAATAGCAACAAAAGTTGCACCATATAGCGTATCTGGACGAGTGGTAAATACTTTTACTTTATGCTTTCTGTCTTCTTGGCCGAGGCTCTCAAAAAGCTCAAATTCAAACTCCGTACCCTCGCTTCTACCTATCCAGTTTCGCTGGGATTCTTTGATAGACTCCGGCCACTCTAAAACTTCCAAATCTTCAAGCAGTCGGTCGGCATATTCGGTAATTTTGAGCACCCATTGCCTAATGGGTTTTTTCTCAACTATCGACCCGCATCGCTCGCATAATCCACCCTCCAAATCTTCATTTGCAAGTCCTGTTTTGCACGACGGACACCAGTTTATCGGCTCATGAGACTCATAAGCCAATCCTTTTTTGAAAATCCGCAGAAAAATCCATTGCGTCCATTTGTAATACGTGGGGTCAGTGGTGTTTATTTCCCTGTCCCAATCGTAGCTTAGCCCTATCATCTGCAGTTGCTCTTTATAGCGGGCAATATTTTGTTCTACCGCTTTTGACGGATGCACTTTATTTTTTATGGCATATTCTTCCGCTGGGAGTCCGAATGCGTCCCATCCCATTGGGTGAAGCACGCAAAAACCATTCATCCGCTTAAAACGCGAGTAAATGTCGGTTGCAATGTATCCTTTCGGGTGCCCCACATGGAGACCGGAACCCGAAGGATACGGAAACATATCAAGAATGTATGCCTTAGGCTTTGAAGAGTCTTCGGGAGTTGCGTAGGCTTTTTCTTTATCCCACTTCTCTTGCCACTTTTTCTCAATTTTTTGATGCTCGTATGGAGCCATAGAATTTCAGTATATCAAGAAAGGCGCCCGTACGAAGGCGCCTCTTGAAAATTCAACTACCTGTATACAGGCGCCCCTTTAAACGGTGGAAATCTGTCTGGGTCAATCGTGCGAGAGAAACATGCCCTTCCTTTTTCATGGGACCAATTACCTTCTGGGTATGGAGCAAAAGATGGGCGACCAGAGAAATCTTCCTCGCTTTTGAGAGAGAAGGTACCGCACAACTCAAAAGAAAGCGGCCCTGTAATGAGGTATTCGTAAGGACCAAGCTTGGTTGGCAAGGTGAAATAAGAAAGAGAATCTTCCAAGTTAGAAAGTTCTTTTGGAAGAGTCTCTTTCTGTTGCCAGTAAGTAATCACCTCACTTTGAATTGATTGAAGGCTGAAGAGGCGTTGCTGGTCTTCTTTGAGCATCCTTTGTTTTGCGGGAGAACCCAGAATTGAGAAACCGAGCGCGATGACAGTAAGCACCGACAGTGACAGCAGTATCGCGTAGAGCTTATTCTTACTTCCACTGACTTTGTTTTTGAGGTCGGCAAGATAATAGCTGAAGACTGATAGAAGTATGAGAAACACTGCGGTAACTTTGAGCAAAAATCCGGTGGTAATAATATCTCCATTGACAAATTTGAATACAAGAACAATAAGGTCCACAACAATGACAATCCCAGCGACAAAGAGCGTTAGGTAGACCAGCCACTTTCTCACTCCAAGAGTGCGCTTTTCTGGATGAGAGCTGTAGTCGCGATTAAGAAGCCAGGAAAGAAAAATGTAGACGGGCACAACGATAAGCAAAGATGCCACGGGAATACTAATAGATTGTGAAGAAGCGTATTCTCCCACTGGACCGTTGGGATACACGTAATTAATAAGACTGAATAAGAGATTGAGAATACTTACCACTCCGACATAGAGAGAAACTATGACTCCTAAATGAAGGAAGAAGTCGGCGGCGGATGTATGAATTTTTACTTGAGAGTTTGTATTCGTGTCCATATTCTGTCAATAAATGGTAATCTCTTCATTCTAGCGCATATTGAACCTAAGGAAAAGAAAAACCCCCCTAAGCCTAAGGCTTAGGGGGGTTTGATGTTAGGGGCGGATTACCAAGAAGCAATATAATATTCTTCATCGTCGCGAGAGACGATAAGGAAACAGTTACTTCCGAGGTTCTCAATAAATGTCTTCGCACCTGGAGTTAAGTGAATCAGATTGCTCAAGCCTCTCCGAGTTCTCCTCGACAGATTGAAAGCCCCGAAGATACCGGGAGATGCGAAGTTGCCTTCTTTGAACACAATTTCCCGCTTACCCCACTGAATGGGGGTCTGACAGCTTGTGAGGCAGTTTAACTTGGAAGAAAGTTTCTCCCAACGTTTAAACACAGCTCGTATAAAACTAGTCAGAGCAATAAGGAAAATTATGCTCGCAGAAACTCCCAACACACCCTCCCAAAAAGCCCTGGCTGTTCTTTCCTGGTAAAAATAAGACCACCAGGAAATCGAAAACCCGGCCACCACCATGAGAAAAAGCAGCACACATAGAACGAACGCGATTAAGGTTCGTCTTACATTGCGCTTTGTTTCAAGAATTTCTTTTTTTCTGTTCCCTTCTACTTTCGTTTTTCGAGCGTGCACTTCTTCGTTGGAAAGGAGCGAAATGTGAAAAAACTTCAACGCACTCCTGAAACTATTCTCTTGACCGTTTTTTGACAAAGACAGGCTTTGGATGGAAATCATTCGTAACTCCTTCTTCTTTCTTAACTGGTTATAAGTTGTGAAATAGTACTTTTTCTAGAAGGAAGATTAACATACTAATCAGTTTTAGTCAAATATCTCCCTGGGAATACAAAAAACCCCGCGCCAATAAGGACGCGGGGCTTAGAAATTATTAACTTTCGAGTACTACCCCTCTATTGCGATACCAGACGCCAAAAAGCCAAGCACAGCAACATACGAGCGAAATGAAGAAAGGTATTCCTAAATAAAAGAACAAAGTGCCCCAAAATTGGTGGGTCATTACGAATTCCTGGGCAAAAATAACCATTCCATCACTTACGGTACGAAATACGTCTTGTACATATCCAAGTATCCGAAAGAACATAAAAACCTCCTTGTGTATGAATTCTCTGCCTACTAGGGTAGCAATATGAAAACGAGATTGCAATTCCCAATTTTGCCCGTATCAAAACACGGCTGCAAAATTGCAGTATCCCTAGGAGTACTCGATGAGAGATGGTTAAATTACGCCCCAACTTTAAACTCTATGACATCCCCGTCTACCACAATATACCCCTTCCCTTCCGTGCGGATATCCCCTTTTTCTCGGGCGGTCGCCCATGACCCATCAGAAAGGAGCTTGTCCCAAAAAATTACTTCCGCACAAACAAATTTTTTTTGAAAGTCGGTATGAATGGCGGCGCCCGCAGCCGGAGCACTGGAATTTCGGCGAATAGTCCACCCGCGTGTTTCATCTTCTCCTGTGGTAAAAAATGTAACGAGGTCAAGAAGTATATAGCCGGCAACAATGAGCGAGTTGATTCCATCATCTTCTCCTCCGAGCTCTTTTCGAAATGACTCTTTTTCCACACCAGAGAAATCTTTGAGTTCGTCTTCAATTTTTGCGTCAACCATCACATACTGCGCGCTTGTCTCTTTGAAAAATGCCATAAGCTTTTCAAAGCGCTGGTCACCTGCTGATAAATTTTTTCCGCCAGCTTTTCGATTAAGTACATAAAGCATCGGCTTTCCACTCAAAAAATGGAGATTGCGCATAAAAGGCTTCTCCTCATCGGTAAGTGAGACAGAAGAAGCGGGTAGGCCTTTTTCAAGAGCAGGTTTTATTCTTTCAAGAAGTTTGCTTTCAATGAGCGCTTCTTTGCTCCCTCGACGCACTTCTTTTTCAAGAGTGAAAGTGTGCTTAGTGACTGTTTGCATATCGGCAAGCACAAGTTCTAGGTTAATCGTCTCAATATCGGAAAGCGGGTCAATCTGGTTTTCAATATGGATAATGTTTTGGTCTTCAAAAATTCGTACGACATGAGCAATGGCATCTACTTCCCGAATGTGGCTCAAAAATTTATTTCCCAATCCCTCCCCTTCGGATGCGCCTTTCACCAATCCGGCAATATCCACAAACTCAACTGCAGCAGGAATCGTTTTTGCGGACTTACTAAACTTCGAGAGTGCCCAGAGTCGTTTATCCGGCACTGCGACCACGCCCACAGAAGGGTCAATAGTACAAAAAGGGAAATTATCCGCCGGCACGCGCTTGAGCGTTAGTGCATTAAAAAGCGTTGATTTTCCGACATTCGGTAAACCTACAATTCCGATTGATAATGACATGATAATTGCGATAGGTAAGAAACTATATTACCACCACTCGCCCCGTACAAAATCGGACACAAGATGTCCGTAATTTTGTTTGGGGCCAACATTGGGAAGTCCTACGATTCCAACAGAGAGAGGCATATTGTTTAATGTAGATCTAACAGCCTATCTTATTTGAAAAATTTATTCAAACACGAAAGTCCGCCGTAGAGGCCTCCGAGCGCTCCTAACGTACCGACAGCAACAATAGGCATATGAGGAAATGAGGCGAGAAGCTTTTTAAGGTAAAGGGTTGAGAGGTGGAGATCAATTGCCGGGTGCCCTGCAACCATGGGTCCTCCCACAACGATAATGTCGGGTGACCAATAAAGAGTGGAGTTGTAAAGCCCATATGCAAGATACTCGGCAAGCTCTTCCCATACATGCTTGTCCGTTATTTCCTGCGGAGAAACTCCGTAATGGCGCTTGAGCGCTGAGCCAGAAATAAATCCTTCAAGTGTACCGGCAGGGTTGCGTCCGGGCTCAACTGCGGAAGAGAGGTCAATAATTTGATGCCCCGGTTCAAAACCGGACACGGACGCATCAATTGCGCCATTTACAATACGTGCACCGCCGACACCAGTGCTGACAGTCAAATACCCCACAATAGGGTGCCCCTTCCCCGCGCCAAAAAGCGCCTCGCCGAGACCTGCAAGCGCAGCATCATTTTCAAGATAGACAGGCGCTTTAAATATCTTTTCAATCTCTTCTTGTATAGATTTTCCTTCCCACTTCTTTAGGTGCGAAGCACGTGTAAGAATTTTCTTCTCTCTATGAAAAGTGCCAGGTAAGCCGCCAACGACCCCTTGTATTGCTTCTCCCTTTGCCAACTCGTGAGCTGTCAGTGATAGCACATCGAGCGCTTCTTTGAAATCAGGAGGCGTGGGAAGAATCTTGTGCGCGGTTATTTCACGCCCACCGGAGGATACTCCTATGCGCATTCGTGTTCCGCCAATGTCAAAAAGAACGTACATCCTGTTAGAAGTAGGAAGCGATACCGTCGTTTCCGTACGTTATTTTATAAATAGTAAAGAAATTTTGACCACAATATTTCATTCTCTTTATGTGATGAAGTATAACAGTGTGACTTCTAACTGGATACATAGATTATACGATAAGAGTTTTAAATTTTTCAACAAGCGGGGTCGTATTAGGGTCAATACCGTAGGACTGCGCAAGGGAAAGTGCCGTCCAATCTGCCAGAAATAAGGAGTTAAACGCGCGCTCAAGCACACTCTCGCCTTCAAGTAAAATCACTTCAACAGGAAGTCTCCCTTTCTCGTAGAGCGTTTTTGTCGCATCCATCCGCTTTTCAATATGTTCTCCATCATTTTCATCCTTAAGAAAAATAAAATGGAAACGGTTTGAGAGGTTTTTTGTCTCTGACCTGATATCGAAACCAGAAAGCTCGTTGTGATTGAGTTCCGGGAACATGTTGAAAAAAGCAGGAATTTTTGCTGTTTCGTTGAATTTTATTTTCCAACTGTAGGCAATGGAGTGATTTTTGTTGGAGGTATAGATAACGGGCACTTTGCCGAGAAGTTTGTTGGCTAACTCCTCCCCCGCTTTTTTGTAGAGAGCGGGATGTAGGCGTTTTGAAAGCACTTGGAGTTGAGATGCGAGTGTTTTGTGAGAAAGAGCGTGCGCAAGCGCCACGAGAGAGAAGCCAACGGCGTTTCTTGGCTGGATAGTGCGGGTAGGAAGAGTAATGAAGGGCACATTATTTTCCCTTGCAAACTCTATGAGCTTCCCACCGGAAGCGATGATAAGAAGATTGAGTTTTTTGTTATATGCCTCCTGCGCAAAAGAGAAAGTTTCGACAGTATTTCCAGAGTAGGAGCTAGCTATAAAAAGACTGTCTTTAGACACTGCGTCCGAAAGTGCCGGTAGATTGTAGTCGTAATGAACAGAGAGTGGAAAAGATGAATCGTAGAGTTTAAAAAATCCAGCTGCCAGATGCGACCCGCCCATGCCACAAAGGACATAGTTGCGAAAAGATGTCGGCTTAGAATTTTGAATAATAGGGCTATAGACAAGCTGCTCTGGGAAACCCAAGATTGCGTCTTCCATATTTCAATTGTAGCACGGGAGTCTTAGAAAATTCTGACCACAAACATTGCAATGCTCACCGCGGCACTGACGAGACAGTATTCACAAATCTCCTTAAGAAGAAAAAGCTGGATAAACGTAAGAAGTACGGAAAAAAGTGCGGCAAGCCCGCTCACAACAAGAAGAACGCTGGTAAGTGGAAACCCAAGGAGCATAATCACACCTAAGAAAGGAAGGACGGTGAGAACTATGGCGAAACCGTAATAGAGCATCCCAAGCACTTCATTATGAATTCCAAAAATGAGAGCGTTATATTCGCTATGAATAACCTTATCGCAATCCTTTCCCACAAAACAGACAAGTTTCTCTGCTTTTTTCTTTTTTACGTGAATATGGTAAGAAACCAAAAAACCAACGACAGAGAGAGCGAGTAGAATAATATTTTCAGTCATAAAAAGTATATTGAGGCCATTGTATCACAGGAAAAATGCATACTAGTTAGCGTAATTAACACCCTTCGTTTCCCACTTGCATGCAGTGAATAATTTTGGGTTGCCCCCGGCAGGAATCGAATCTTACAGATTCAGTACCCCAATTGCCCCGCCAAGCGGGGTCAATCGGGCTTCGATTCCTGCGACCAAACAAAACCACCCACATAAAGTGGACAGTTTTGTTTGGTGTCCCCGGCAGGAATCGAACCTGCATCACCTCCTTCGGAGGGAGATATTCTATCCATTAAACTACAGGGGCAGATTTGAAAATCTTAACAGTTTTGAAAAAAGAGAAAAGGACGTACTAAATTAAAGTGAATAAAAAAAAGGGCACCTTAAAAATTAAGGTGCCCTTTGGTACTATGCGCCGTCAGCTTTAAATCAAGCGTGGGGCGCCCGAGAAGCTGAAGGCGAAAAGGCCGCCGGCTCCTTGGCTGTAGATCGCTTGTTGAAGTACGCTGTAGGATTGCACGGAGAAGACACTCCCCTGCCTGCCCACGTTGCGGATCTGCGCATTGCTGAACACGTCGCGGTAATTGTCATATGTGATTTGACGGTCTTCGGCGAGTAACGGAATGTTATCCGGCGTGAGTTGCCTCACGTCCGAATCGGACATTCGCTTCTCGGCGAGGTCGCCGGCAATCATCGCGTCGTTGTTCATAGCGTTCATGGCCGTCAACCGGGAGAAGTCGTGAGACATCTCCAAGCCAGGTGAGATTTCCGCTCCTGCGGAAACCTTCGCCGGCAACGCCGATTGGCTTTCGTCCATCGAGTACAGCTGTCCAGTCAACACAATCGAAAAGATAAGAAT
>JBBTXU010000016.1:0-7385 GCA_038062155.1 Patescibacteria group bacterium
ACCTGTAAGGTTCAAATCCTGCCCTACGCACTGCAATAAAAATAGTCCGAAAGAATCGGACTATTTTTATTGCCCGGGCAGGATTTGAAAGTCGGAGCGAGCGAAGGCGAGTGAGACGGGGTTGCGCAAAAATTCAGCAGAATTTTATGCGTGACTAAATCCTGCCCTACGCACTGCAAAAAAATGACTGGATTAATCTGGTCATTTTTTTAAATCACGGTGTTTGACTTCCTCATGTCTATCTGCATGAATTAAGCCCAGAACAAGCACTGTGTCGGGAGGCCCATATGTCTCAGAGAATTGAAGCTACTGTTTCAGATAAGCACGTAGTAGTCTTCTTTGATATCTGTGATGGGCGACTTGGGCAATGTTTTTATTGTTCAAAAATCGGCCGATTACAGCATGTCAACGTAAGACGCATAGAAGAGAAAGGGAAAGAAATTGCCGATCGTGATTGGATAAAAATAATCACAATAAAAATTCAACAGAGGCTTTTACATAAAAGAGCTGTTTGCTTAAGCTCGCATTGCCAAAGCCTCTATATAAAAGATAAGGAGGGTGCTGACAGGATTATATGGTAATTGCCCCCGTAAAATAGTACGGGGGCTTTTCTTTTCTTAACATTGCCTTTATCATGAAGGAATTCTGTATGCCTGCCTCCAAGTCTCTTTACTGCTTCCTTAACGGCAAAATCCTTCCTGAACAGCAGGCTCATGTTTCACTCCACGACATAGGACTCATTCGCTCTTTTGGAGTCTCGGAAGTAATGCGCTCCTATGGCGGGACCACTTTCCTTTTTGGAGATCACATGGCCCGCTTTTTTCGCTCTGCTTCCTCCCTTGGCCTAAAAGTTCCCCTTTCCCCGAACAAAATTGAAAAAGTAATTTTGGCGCTTCTTGAGAAAAACCAAATAGATGAAGCCCAGATTCGGATGATACTTACTGGCGGAGAAGCCATAAGTGGAATCCTTTTTGATAAACAATACCCGACATTTTTCATTCTTATAGAAAAATTTATTCCCTTCCCACACGCTCTCTACAAAAAAGGCGCAAAACTTATCACCTACGAGTATGAGCGCACATTCCCAACACTTAAAACAACTGGTTATATCGCAGCCGTCGCGCAACAGGCGAGGCGAATAAAAGAAAAGGCGGTGGAGATACTCTTTATTTCAAAAGGAAAAGTGTTTGAACCAAGTACGAGCAATATTTGTATTGTCAAAAATAATACAGTTGTTACTCCAAAGGAAAATGTTCTTGCGGGGACGACGCTCAACTTCACTCTTTCGTTAGCCCATTCTTTTTATGCCATAGAGAGAAGGGAAGTCACACTCAAAGAACTTCTCCTTGCCGATGAAGTGTTTATCACTGCGACTAACAAAGAAATCATTCCTATCATAGATGTTGATGGAAAAAAAATTGGTACAGGCAAACCAGGGTCCGTGACCAAACATCTCATTAATCTATTCCGAGAGCGAAGTGGAAGCGATGTCATGCCCCGATTGTAAAGGCTTATCCTTTGCGATATATTTCGGATATTGGGAGATTAGGTAAGTGGTATACCGGCGGTCTCCAAAACCGCATTCGGAGGTCCGATTCCTCCATCTCCCGCCGTAGAGTTCTTTCAGTTCTTTATAAAAAAAGGAGGTTTAGCATGCCTCACGTTAAGATAAGACTTGAAATCCCAAAAGGGAAAAGCAACCCTTATAAGAAACACAACTGGAATAAAAAGCAGAGAACAGCAAGTTCAATATCTTTTTATAACTTTATCCAAAGAGGATACTCGGAAAAGGAACTTATTAGGGCTCGGAGGAAGACAGAGACAGATCCGGACATAGTCCACCGAGCTTGGTGGGGAGGGGGAGGTCCGGATGATGGTCTTGAGCTTAGAGTTCACACAAAACGTTTTTGGTTTGGTCGATTACGTATTGTGCATAGAATAATTTTTGGAGAGGAAAGGCCTTTTGTCGAGGCTTTCTATATTCTTTCCAAAGGAAGGGATCCTCTTGAGTTTCAAGACGGTTGTCTTTCAGGACGTATCTTCTTTTAAAAAAGAGGCCACAGTATGTGGCCTCTTTTCTTTTAATGAAATAAAGCATAGACTTCTTTGAAGTAAAGTTCTTTATACATAAGGAGGAAATAATGTCCAAAGTTCATGCGCCGATACAAGTCATGCACGCACGGCTTGTACTTAAAAAACTGCCGAGAAAAAAAGCTATTCTCATCTCCTTTCCTCATGTGATACGGATAATGAGAATGTCTCTTTTCTACGACAGTGTACTTGAGACCCTAAAAAATCTCGTAAAAGAAACTTTGTCCAATCCCGACATCACTCACTCCATGCACGATGAGGGGTGTATGGTAGTGATATATACCCGATACATCCAATTAGGGCAGTTTGGACCCGTACGGATATTTAAAAGAGAACCTCTTAAGGGGAAAGCATCTTTTGATTTTTATATGCTCACACCTGGAGAGGACCCGCTCAAATCGGACAAGACCGTACTTCTCAAATACAAAAAAGGGCTGCACTAGCTGCAGCCCTTTACTTTAGGAATACGGAAATCTCCTTTTTAATCTTCTTTTTTTCATCTATATCAAACCACTTAATTCTCTCGTCTTTCTTAAACCAGGTTTTTTGTCGCTTGGCATATTTCCAGCTTTCCAAAAGAAGCTTTTTTTTCATCTCCTCTTCTGTCATTTTGCCCTGTATGTATAGAGCAATGAAACGACTTTCAAGTCCCAGCTCCTCCAATCTCTCCCACGATACTCCCTGGGCATGAAGTGCCTTTATTTCTTCAATCATTCCTTTTTCAAAACGGTCGATTAAGCGCTTCCCAATATTTTTCTTAAGAATCTCATTGTCTGTCTTAATGCCGATTTGCAGCAGCTCCGCCTCAATTCCTTTTTTCTTAAGTCGAGGCACTTTCCCGAGCGCGGTTGCAATTTCTATAGCGCGAACAAGTCGTCTGGGATTTTTTTGGTCAATACTTTGGAATCGCTTCATATCCATAGAGGCAAGAAGTGCCCCCAATTCTTCAAGTGATTTTTTTGAGAGCGTTTCCCTTAATTTTTGGTTAGGCAGGACTTTCGGAATGTCCGGGTTATCAACAATCGCTTGAATATAAAAACCGCTTCCGCCACACAGAATCGGCAGTTTCCCCTGCTTCCAGATTTCATCAATTTTTTTTATAGCTAACTTTCTGAATTCCTCCACACTAAACACACGTGTAATAGCTGTGACATCAATAAGATGGTGAGGGACACCTTTTGTTTCTTCAGGAGTTATTTTCCCACTTGCAAGGTTAAGGTCTTTATAGACCTGCCGTGAGTCGGCAGAAACAACCTCGCCATCAAATTTGCGAGCAAGCTCAACTGCTAGGGCACTTTTACCTGATGCTGTAGGGCCCAAAATGACAAGAAGTTTTTTCATTGTTTGTGCGGGTGGCGAGAATCGAAACCTCAACCCTTGTCCCGTTAGATATTTATCTTGTGCGAAATGCGAGAATCGAACTCGCGTTTCGTGCTTGGGAAGCACATGTTTTACCACTAAACTAATCTCGCATTTTATCTAACGGGATTGGAAGTCGGTCGCGTCCTACTTCACTCGCCACAGTTTTGCTCCGCAAAATTGTGGCGGGCAAGCTAAACCACACCTGCATACATCGGATTATAGAGGGGGAGGAGGGTGGTGGCAAATAAAAAACCTTAAGAAATTTTCTTTTCGGCAAGCTCAGTTGATTTTGCCGCGCCCGACTTCGCCTTGACTGTTTGTGCTGGGAGAGGGGGTCGAACCCTCATGATGTTGTCACCGCAGGATTTTGAGTCCTGTGCGTCTACCAATTCCGCCATCCCAGCTTAGCTCTTACGTTACTACAAAGGCACTGTCATTTCAATTTACGTGTATTGTAGTCGTGCTAAAATGTGTACACTGAAACATGTCTCACTTTTATCAAGATTCAATTTTCTGGGTTGAAATAGATAAGATAAAACCCAATCCATATCAGCCGCGCAAGGAATTCGACCAAACACAACTCGAAAGTCTTTCCGACTCAATTCGCCAATATGGAATTCTTCAGGCGCTTGTGGTGACTCGTCGTGAAGTAGCAAGGCCTGATGGGGGACTCTCTACCGAGTACGAGCTTATTGCGGGAGAACGCAGGCTTCGTGGAGCAAAACTCGCGGGCTTGCGAGAGGTGCCTGTCATGATTCGCACAGGAGACGAGAGCGATTTAGTAAAACTTGAGATTGCCATCATTGAAAATATTCAGCGTGAGGACCTCAATCCGGTGGATAGGGCACGCGCGTTTCAGCGTCTTGTCGATGAATTTGGTTTCAAACATGAAGAGATTGGTAAAAAGGTGGGAAAGAGCCGGGCCTATGTGACCAACACCATGCGTATTTTGGCATTACCACAGCAGATTATTGACGCGCTTGCGGCAGGGCAAATTTCCGAAGGACATACTCGTCCGCTTCTTATGTTAGACACCCGTCCTGAAGAGCAACTTACCGTCTTTAAAGAAATTGTCTACAAAAAACTCACTGTCCGCGAAGCCGAGGCTGTTGCCCGCCGAATCGCTTTTGACCGTGTGCGCAATAAAAGTTATTTGCGCAATCCGGAACTTGTTGAATTGGAAGAGAGACTTGCGGAGTCCTTGGGCACGCGCGTGGTGATTGAGCCGAAAGAAAATGGCGGAAAAATTCTTATAGACTTTTTTTCCAACGATGATTTGCGCATGATTTTAGACCTTGTTCAGTCAAACACCATAAAGCAGCCACCGGATATGCTCAACCAGCATATCGGAGAGCTTGAAAAAGAAGGCAAAGCAGCCCCCGCTCCGCCCTATACTCCAATAGACCCCGCGACTCCAATTGATGACAGGTCAAAAAGCGAAAAAAACACGGATGAAGATCTCTACTCGGTGAAGAATTTTACCGTCTAGACTATTTCGCTCGTGCTTTGTCTAAAGCTATCCGAATCTGTTTTCTGGCAAGCGTTGTTATAGCCGAATCAAGCCACCTGCTTGTTGGTGCGGCGCTCTTTTTTGTAATAATTTCAACAATATCTCCGTTGGCAAGCACGGTGTCAAACGACACCAATTTTTCATTTATTTTTACTCCTGCCATATGGTTGCCGATATCGGAATGAATGTAGTATGCAAAATCAACAGGCGTGGAATTGATAGGAAGGTCAATCACGTCTCCTTTGGGCGTAAAGGTGAAAATGCGCTCCGCAAAAAAATCTCCCTTGAGCTTGTCCACAAATTCAGTTTCGTTTGTTGAAAGCGACGCTTGATAGTCCACAAGCTCTTTTATCCATGTTGGCACGTCTGCATTCTTGCTTCCGAATACGCTAGGTTCTTTACCGTCCTTCCTTCGGGAAAACAAAGAGGGCAAAAGGCTTCGTATCCAAGAAAGTGCGGCAAGCGCGGGGTTCTGCTTTGCATCTTTAGATTTTTCAATCTGACCCTTGTAGGAGAGGTGTGATGTGATTCCGTATTCTGACTCTATGTGCATACTTTCCGTTTTGACGTGTATTTCAACGATTGACCCGTCTCCCGTAAAGACAGTGGTGTGGAGACTCTGGTAGCTATTGGGCTTAGGAAAGGCAATATAATCTTTTATTCTTCCCGGAAGCGGTCTCCACGTGCTGTGAATGATGCCAATAACCTTGTAGCAGTCTTCAATAGTAGGTACGATGACACGAATTGCGAGAATATCGTAAATTTTCGCAACATCTTTTTCTTTTCGCAGATATTTTTTATAAAGGCTATAGAGGCTTTTGATACGATAATGACTCTTAAAATTTCGTATTCCTCCTTTTGCAAGCGCTTTTCGTAAAGAGTTCTGGAATTTTTCAAGCTTCGGCGCGCCTTCTTTTTTAATTTTCTTCACTAGCGCTTCTATCTCTTTGAATACTTCAGGGTATACATAAGGGAAAGAGAGATTCTCAAGTTCACGATTGAGTTTACGAATTCCTAGGCGATAGGCGATAGGAGCATAGATTTCCAAAGTTTCCGTTGCGATTCTTTTTTGTTTATGCTCCGGCACATACTGTAGGGTGCGCATGTTGTGCAGACGGTCGGCAAGCTTGATGATAAGCACTCTGATGTCTTGCGACATCGCGACAAAGAGCTTACGCAGACTTTCATTGTGCCGCTCTGCGCCGTGATATTTTATTTTCCCAAGCTTGGTGACTCCTTCCACAAGAAAGAGGATTTCTTTTCCGAACTCCTTGAGAATTTCTTCATCAGTTGTTTTTCCATCTTCCACCACATCATGCAAGAGCCCCGCGGCAATGGTGACTGGGCTCATTCCAAGGTCCGCCAATTCTTTTCCCGTTTCTGCGGCATGCGCAAAGTGCTGCTCTCCTGAATAGCGTTTTTGTCCCTTATGGGCATTTTCTGCAAATGTATATGCCCGTTTAATGAGTTCTGTGTCAGCAGGGGAAGGAGTAACACGCAAAGCGCTTATAATGTCGCTTATACTTACCATGTACCCATTCTATGGAGAGGTAGAGAATGTGCAAGCCTAAAGGTTGACGAACCAAGTATATAAATTTACTTTTTAAGCGAACAAGCTTTTTCTAAAACCTTACGGAACCCGACGGGGTGAGTAGAGAATCCACTAGCAAGTGGATATCGTGTTTTAGAAAAAACTCGTGAGCGGATTTTACTTCTTATTGTCTGGTCTGTGATTTGGACAAGATTTATTGCTGCAGCGCTCGGGAATTGTTTTCGTACCACGCATCATAAGAGACGTGCAATCAGGACAAATGTTGCCTGTTGGCTTTGCTTTCATTGCAAATCGGCAGTTGGGGTAGTTGCTGCAACTGTAAAAGGCTCCAAACCGCCCGCGTCTCTCCATAATTTCTCCTGTTTTGCACTCTGGGCACATGACTCCCGTTTTTGCCTTTGCTTCTTCCTCCGGGTCTTTTCTCACGTATTTGCATTTAGGATATCGTCCGCAGGCAATAAATTTTCCGAAGCGTCCCGTGCGTTCAACAAGATTTGCCTTCCCGCAGTCGGGACAAACTTCTCCTGTGTCTTTCGGTCCCTCCATTGCAACACCCTCCATAGTTCTAGCACCTTTGCAGTCAGGAAATTTAGAACAGCTTAAAAATCTTCCGGTTCTTCCGAGTTTGATAATCATAGAACTTTTGCAGACAGGGCATTTCATATTTTTATCGGCATCACCTAGTGTGGTTATTTTTTCAGTACTTTTTCCTTTCACTGCCACTTCTTTTGAAAATGGGGTATAAAACTCCTCGAGTGTATTACGGTAGCTCGCCTCTCCATTTGCAATATCGTCGAGTTTGTCCTCCATGTGGGCGGTAAAGCTATCGCTTATGTAGGCGGCAAAGTTTTCTTCAAGGAACGTGCTCAC
>JBBTXU010000017.1:0-3809 GCA_038062155.1 Patescibacteria group bacterium
TTTCCGCTCCTGCGGAAACCTTCGCCGGCAACGCCGATTGGCTTTCGTCCATCGCGTACAGCTGTCCAGTCAAAACAATCGAAAAGATAAGCATCATTAGCCCGATAGACATGAAGATTTTTTTCATCCTGTACCTCCTTATATAAAGTTCCCACCATGCCACAACAGCACAGTTTCTAAGAAAGATACTACCGTAAAACAAAAATTTGTCAAAAAGTATCATTTGTGGTTCACACCAAGCAAGCAGAAACGAGTTTGAAGTGTGCGCCCATTTAGTGCGGAGGACCCTGATGAACGAAGTGAAGAAGGGCTACGCCTTCAGAGCTCTTGGGACGAGCACTTTACAAACAAAAGTAAAAGCAATACAGTAAACGGAATGAAAAAAGAAAGGAGTGGGAAAAATATAAAGGTAGGGATTATTGGCATCGGAATGGTCGGTGACCCTATTCGCCGATGGTTTGAAGAATACAAAGGATATGTTCGTGGGAAAGACCTTTTTTGCTACGATGTTGACCCAAAAAAAAACTATCGGGACGACGTAAACCGAGCTGACATGATTTTTGTGAGTGTCCCCACCCCTTCAAACCCAGACGGAAGCTGCAATACTTCAATAGTGAAATCTGCGGTTGGGTCAGTCAAAGATGGAAAGACACTTATCATTAAGTCGACTATTCCGCCCGGTACGGTTGAAGGATTGCAGAAAAAGTATCCTAAGAAAAAGATTATTTTCAGCCCTGAATTTCTCACGGAGTCCCAGGTATGGTCCGATTTCCTTAAACCGGACAGGCAGATTCTCGCGCCTACAGAAAAAAGCTTTTCTGAAACAAGAGAAATCATGCTTCTTCTTCCTACCGCCCACTTCTCCCGTCCTTGGTCATCTGATTACAGTAAGAAAAGCGTCAACGCAACGGAAGCAGAGCTTTCAAAGTATGCGAGTAACGTGTTCGGCTATATCAAAGTCATATTCGGCAATCTATTGGCAGATATCAGTCACACATTAAGTCTGCGCTTTGAAGACGAGAACATAGGCAGTATTGTTGACTACGAAAATATAAGAGAAGTGATTTCCGCAGACCCTAGAATCGGACCTGCATGGCTTGATGTTGAGCACGGAAATTATAGCGGCGCGGGTGGATACTGTTTCCCCAAGGATATGAACGCTTTTATTGCCTTCATTGAGGATGACCTCATAGCACCTCTAAGCAAAAAGGGAAACAAGCATGTTGATAGTGTGACTTCTTTGAAAAAAGGCGTAGGAATACTAAAAGCGGTTAGAGACTATAATCGCTCGCTTTTTAAATTACAAAATTTGACGGAAAGCGAGGTCAGCAGACGTGACAATAGTTTGATTATTTCGAAAAGAAAACCAATACGGGGTAAGCGAAACGGGAAATAAAGGTTTCTCGGGGCAAAGCCCCGAGGTATTAAACCTGTGTTTCGTCTTCGCTCGGACATACACGCCGTCCACAGGTGCCTATCATAAACGATAGGCCTCCTCGCTAGCAGAAATAAAAACGCCCCGTGATATTCACGGGGCGGGTAATGCAGGAAAAGCTATTACTTCAGAACTGGCAAGAATGGGCTCCTTAACAAGAGCTTTTTTCTTTTCTCTCTCCTTTCTTTGGTAACATGCGGGGCAGAGGCCATGGGCTTGAATTGCCTTAACTCGCTCGCACTCATCACAAGGGTAGCGTTCCCTGACTCTGTAATAACAACATGGACACACTGGTCCTGCGTCTATGCGAAGCGCAACTCTTTTCTCCCTTTTGCAAAAAGCGCACTCTGCTATGCACACCTCTGTGTTGTAGCATAGGCGACAAATACGCATTTCTATTTTTTTATTGTAATGTACTCTGTCTTTGACTTTGTCACATAACTCGCATTGTTCAACAGCCATGACACCTCCTATAGGTCTTCTGCTTACTTTCTACCAGAAAAAAGAAAAAAATCAATCGGGCATATTCGCTTTGCATGAAGATTTCCGCGAAAATTTCCCGAACTTCCAGAGCAATCCAGTGTCGGAGGCCGATATCCACCAACTGGCGGAGAACTCGGGTCATATAAATTTCTATAGAAATTTCCGCGGATGTGCCTTTGCACATCTGGTCAAGTTCTCTATCGGGCCGGGGAGAATCGAACTCCCACTACAAGACCCCCAGCCTTGCGTACTACCACTATACTACGGCCCGACAGAAAACTTGACCCCCCATGCGTATATACTACCGCTGTACTACACCCCGATAAGATATTTCTTCCCCATGTGTATATATTTACCCGTTCAACAAGCATAAGCTCATTGTATTCATATCTTATACAAAATTCTTTACTGGAGCAAAAACAACTAAAGTGAGCCTGATATGTCACGAAACCAAAGAGCGCTTTTTTTTAAGATACGTTTAAGAGTTGGATGGTCAACGTGTACAAGTCCAAATGTACCATTGGGGTTATGCGCTTGTGCCCATTCAAAATTATCGAGCAATGTCCAAATGAAGTACCCATTAACAGGGATACCCTCTTCACGAGCTTTGAGCACTTGCCGTAAATGTTCTTCAAGAAATTTAATGCGACGATTATCCTCAATAAGCTCACTTTTTCCGTCCCACTCGGTTTTTTCTGCAAACCCATTTTCGGTAACCATAAGTCCCTTAAGACCGGCGTTTTTGTAACGATTGTACGTTTGGGTAAGCATGTCGTGTAGACCTTCGGGATATAGAGGCGGAGTAAAAGAAACCCACCCGAGGTCGTTATATTCGCTTCCTTCCTTGTACGCCCAATCAAATTTAAGCGGTGACTCTTCCCTGTATTCAACTCTTTTCCCTCCATATGAATTAAGGCCGAGGTCATCAAGAAGCGCGCCTATTTTTATTTCCTCCATATCCCCTTTTCCTACCCGCGGCATCGCCTCACCATAGTGATTAAGCAAAAGTTCTGGTACTGTCCTAAAAAGAGCGGGTCAAGGAACCACCAATTCTGATGTTCATCGGCATATCGTGCCGCTTCTCTGTCTTTCGGAGAGTCTGTTGCGGGATATGCGGGCTCTACCATCGTGACCGTCCCTATTTTTGGACGAGGAGAAATGTGAGAGAGAATGCGTACAGCAAGACCTTGAGCGAGCAAGAGATTGTGTGTCGCGAGAAGCGCAGATTTTAAATTTTTCTCTCCGGGGGCATGAATACCGACAAAGTGTCCTAGGAAAGCACTGCACCAAGGCTCATTAAGCACGAAATATTCTTCAATATATTCCCCCAAACGCTCAGCAACAAGAGCGGTATGCTTTAAAAAATAATCAATCGTCCGGCGATTAGTCCATCCACCCTGCTCGGATAAGTACTGGGGCAATTCCCAGTGATAAAGTGTTGCGTAAATTTTTATACCAGCCGCTTTAAGAAGTTTGAAATAATTAGCATACCAACGAAGCGCGCCTTCATGGGGTCGCCCATCAGGATGCAGTGTACGAGACATTGAAATTGAAGTGCGATAATGACGAACGCCCAATTTCTTCATGAGCTCAATGTCTTCAGGGAAACGGTGGTATCGGTCAACGCCGATTTCAGTACTTGTATTGGCAAAACATTTACCTGAATGGCAAAATGTATCCCACATAGTCTGCTCGGAGTGCTCTTCTGCTCGCGTCCACTTCTCTCCAATGACTTGAAGGTCCGAATCAGCGATGCCTAGTATAAAATCGGAAGGAATATTAAGTTTCAAATTATATTATATTTACCTACTATTATAGCGTATAGAAAAAAATTGTGGACCGTGTCGGAATTGCACCGGCGACCTCTCGAATGCGAATCGAGTGTTCTGCT
>JBBTXU010000018.1:0-1937 GCA_038062155.1 Patescibacteria group bacterium
TTGGAGATTCTTCTCCTTGATGTATATCCAAAGCTTCTTAACGACCTCCGATCGGGGCATTGGCCCCTCGCCGACTACTGCAGCAAGATCCTTGCTTACATTCATCGGCTTCATGAATGCTGTATTTGCCATACGCTCACTATAGCATATCCACCCGACTTTTCAATAGTTGCTCTATAAGGCCTATTTTGTGACCCGATTCTTGTGTCAAAACAACAAAAAGAGGCGTTTTCGCCTCTTATTACTCTATCTATTCGCCCCCCTAACTCCTCAACAATTCTTGGATATCTCTTTCGATAATCATTGGCTCTACAACGCGTTCGTTGATTATAACCCTGCTTTTTTCTGAATCGCTGGCTAACCGATCGGCATGAGCACACGCGCTTTTCAAAGCCTCTTCAACGCTCATGGCCCAGTGCTCGTGTGGCTCTATAGAAGAAAGGAGCCGAACAAAGAACATTTCCAATTCACTGCGAGTGACATCAACCATCCATGTCTCGTGTTTCACAAACCACAGACTCAAACCCGGGCCTGCCTTGAAAAAAATAATATTGGGTTCCTCGTCATTTTTTTCTACTACAACCTCATATTGTCCAGTCCTATAAACAACCTCGGAGGTGCTCATAGTCCCTCTCCTTTTTTGGAATCATCAAGCGTAACAACCTCTCCTGTTCTTGTGTCGGAAACCACCATGGGCTTTCCGCTTTCAAAAACGGCCGCAGCCATCACAGAACCGCCGAAAGCTGGACTGAATCCGCTTCCATCCCAATTGCCACCGTAAAAGGCTCCGCTTGGACAACAATCCCAACGCATACACCCCAAGTAATTTTCCCCGACTGCATATCCAATATCCTTATGTAACCCAGAATTGGATTTGTGATACAGAGCAACGCCCTCCCCGGGATATATCGGAAGCCTGCACGAAGCGCATCTAATAACAAAGGAATTCAACCAAGCAATGAAACATTCTGGACAGTGCTGACCATCGGACACCTCCTTGCTCAACTCTCCATAAATAGAAATTGCGTAAGACTGCGAACCCCTATGACCACATTGGTAATTTCTTTCAAGACCCTTAGAATTTACAACCTCTATTTTGTCAGTCGGTGTCGGAAGACCACTATCCTCTTCCGAGCTAGTCTTTTTCCGATTATAAAAATAAATAATTACTCCGCCAACAATAATAGGGATTAGAAACCACAGAGGGCTCATTGAGATCTCCGAAGTCAGTTTGTAAGAATAACTATCCCCTAAAGTACCCGACAAACGAAAACTTTGCAATGGAAAGGCCTAACGAACTCTGCCAGTTCTTTTATATCTCTTCCAAATCGGCAGCCATTCTTCTTTAAAAAGACCAAGCTCAATCAAATCCCAATATCGCCCATTTTTAAAGACTTGCCTCCTTCTCCTTCCCTCAATCTTGTATCCGCAATGCAAACTGTAGTGCAGACTTCTTTTATTGTAGGGATACACATTAGAACAAATCTTGCGAAGATTAAGGGTGTTGAATGCATAATCAAGCAGTATCATTTTTGCGTCCGTCCCATACCCCTTGCCCCAATATTCTTTCTCCCCTATCAACGCCCCAGTTGTCGCTACTCTGTCTTTCCAATCTATTCTGTGTATTCCCATTGAACCGATAAGAATTCCATCCTTCGTTTCAATCGCAAGAACAATGTTTTTGTCGTCGGATCCCAGTTTGTTGAACCATTCTTCTTCCTGTCTTTCCGTTTGAGGCCAAGTGCCAATAAGAAATTTTCTGACTTCTGGATCATTGATCCAGTAAGTAAGCGTAGGAATGTCGGCTTTTCCAAACGGACGAAGATTAACCATTTTGCCTTCTAAGAAAATGGGTGCTCGGTTGCTTTCTCTCATTGCCTTTCTCCTTGTCAAAGAACAAAAATGCCCCAGCGATTTGCTGAGGCAATTTTTGTAAC
>JBBTXU010000019.1:0-4413 GCA_038062155.1 Patescibacteria group bacterium
GTGTGAAGCATCGGGAAATCCTCTCCGAAACTAGCCCACAGGCTGTGGCCTAATACCTCAAACGCACTACTAATGAAACCCCTAAGCCTAAGGCTTAGGGGTTTTTTTTATATTCCCCCAATTCAAAAGCCCCCTCAGGGGGGGCTTTTGAATCTTCTAGTCAACCATATCGTCCCATGTATCCTGCGCCACATCTAAAATAAAGAACAGAGGTGCGCCGATGGGAGCAAGAACGCGGACGAATTTTCTATCGCTATCCGCCAATTTTTCCCACACTGCATGGAATAGCTGGCGGATGAGAGCGAAGGGAAAGACTATAAGAAAAATGACAAAGTCAATTACTCCTTCAATAAATTGCATCCTTTCGTTGGTCCAACCTCTCGGTAAGAGATGGACGAAAGAATAGCAGAGGAGATACGCACTAGTTTGAAAACAAGAGAAAGCATCTTCATTTCAAACTCTATTTTTATTATATAGCACTTTTTTCATTTGTGAAGAGAAAAATAGGGAAACTGTGGACTACTTTTTGAAAAATAATTTCCCAAATAAAAAACCGCCCCTACGGGCGGTTTTTTAAAAACTATATCGCGCCTTTCTTTCCGGGGAGCACAAGTAAGACTCCCGAAGTACCGACAAGAATGTAGACAATCCATTCCACCGAGGGCCAGCTTCCGAGAAGGAGATTAACCACATTCCAGTTTCCGCCCGCGAAGCTACCCAAGCCGACGAGCCCCCAGTTGAGGGCGCCGACAATGGTGAGCCACCAAGCGATTGTTCCAAGGCTTCCGTTTTTCATATGAATAAGGAAAATATTTATTTCAACAGGCGAGGAAGTCTATTGTTTATGATAGACACCTCATTAAGTAGAATGGTAGTCTACGACTATCTTCGACCTACTGGGTGTAGACGGCGTGAGCATCCGACGATTGAACACAATCGCCTACTGAGGTCGCAAGTTGAAACATAAGAGCTGTCACCCCTTTTATTGGCCAATAAAATCGACCGATAAAACTGCGCTCATTGTATCACCCGGCAAGTTTCTTTTTGCTGTCCTATGGTGGATAATGCTGTCGTATAAGTGAAATATCTTCCAATAAAGGCTTCTTTGAGCCACTTGCTGTTTAACCCCCTTTTTGTTACAGTGGCACCTATGTCACAGGATCACATCATCAGACTTGTCTCCCAAGGGGATTCAAATGGCCTCGGGAAAGGTCACGTGTATTACTCGTTCAAGAATAAGAAAAATACCCCTGCCAAGCTCTCCCTCAAGAAATACAATCCCATTGCCAAGAAGCACACGGTTTATAAAGAATCAAAATAATCTCACTTGAAAAATCCTCCCGCTATCAGCGAGGGGATTTTTTCTACCTGAGAGTGTTATACTACTCTGATGAATGCACATCTTTTTAGCAAAAATGGAGCATTTATCATGCTCGCGCTCGACCACGACGAAAGTTTTCGCAAAATAATTAATCCCACGGACCCGAAATCAGTTTCTCCTGAAGAGGTGATAAATTTAAAGCGAGATATCTTAACTCCACTCCTCCCCCACGTGAGCGGACTTCTTTTAGATTCTGAATACGGTTTGCCCGCCTACAACAAGGCCTTTCAAGAAGGGAGTAAACCACCGTATCTTTTGCGTCTTGAAAAAAGCGGCTATGAAGGCACAGCCTTAGAGCGTTATACAAAAATTGCATATAAAGCACAGGAGCTTAAAGAGCGCGGCGCGCAAGGAGTGAAGCTCTTGCTCTATTTCAATACGTCCTCTCCCTCTGCGCAGGCACAAACCAAAGTTGCGCTTGACGCGTGCGCTGATGCCCGCACAGCCAATCTCCCTATTTTTGTTGAAATTGTCACTTATGACATTCCTAGTGCCCCGTCTTCTCGTTCGTCCCTTATCCTTTCTTCTTTACGCACTCTTACGAAGGCAGGCGTCGCTCCTAACGTGTGGAAACTTGAATTTCCGGAAGATAATCCGTCTGCTTGCGCCGAAATTACCAAACACGCGGGTTTTACCCCCTGGATTCTCCTCACTCGCGGTGTCACCTTTGATGTATTCAAAGAGCAGTTCAAGCAAGGGAAGAGAGCGGGCGCGCAAGGCTTTCTTGCAGGACGCGCTCTTTGGCAGGAAGTAGGAAAATACCAAGGAGAGGAGCGAAAGCGCTTTTTGTCCGAAACCCTTCCGTCTCGCTTCAAAGAGCTGGCAAAGCTCGCCTCCTAATTGCGCATAAAGAAAAATTACCCTATTATTGCCGCCAACTGAATCTATATGGAAAGAAAGAAAGTAGTCGTCATCGGGGGTGGAACAGGAAGCTTTACCGTGCTGCGCGGTCTTAAGAATTATCCCCTCGATATCACTGCGGTAGTTACCATGTTTGACTCCGGAGGCTCAAGCGGGGTGCTTCGCGATGAGTTTGGAATCTTGCCTCCGGGCGATGCGAGGCGTTGTCTCGTCGCGCTTTCAGACGGAGAGAAAGAGGAAATGTTGCGCAATTTGTTCAACTACCGTTTCAACAACAATGGCAGTTCTCTCCACGGACACAGTTTTGGCAATCTCTTTCTCGCGGCACTAACCAATATTGTTGGAAACGAAGCACAAGCTATCAAAGAGGCGGGAAACATTTTAAATATTAAAGGGCAGGTTCTTCCCGTAAGTCTCGGCAAAAGCCAGTTATGCGCGGAGCTTGAAACCGGCGAGATAATTGAAGGTGAAACCCATATTGATATCCCCAAGCACGAAGGTTCGCTTAAAATCCGCAAAGTGTTCCTCAAGCCCGATGTATCCATCTACCCCGAGACGGAAAAGGCAATTAAGCTCGCTGATATCATTATCATCGCTCCCGGCGATCTTTATACCTCAATTATTCCTAACATTCTGGTCAAAGGTGTAGCAGAGGCGCTCCAAAAAAGCCCTGCCAAGATTATCTATGTGCTCAATCTCATCACCAAGTGGGGAGAGACGCACGGCTTCGTAGGCTCTGACTTTGCACGTGAAGTGCTCTCCTATATTTCACTTTCTCGCTTCCATTCAATTATTTACAACACGCACCCGGTGCCAGCTAAGCTCTTGGAAGCATATGCCGCCGAGAAAAAATACCCAGTTCTGATTGACGACAAACTAAAAGACTATGCCGAAACCCTCATTCCCGCCGACGTATTTTCGGATGACGACCCTTATTTGCGCCACGATTCCGATAAACTGGCTGCCGTATTAGCCAATATTTAAGCTCTATTAAGCCACTTTAAAGAGTATTCCTACTACGATACCGAGCGCTGCCGCGGCGCCTCCAACGATGAGCATCCGAAGCGCATTTCTTATTCCTGATGTCTTGAGGATTTTTCCACTTACGATTCCTAATACAAAGAGGGCGCACAGCGTGACTGCAATTGAGACGGCGAAGGCCAAACCCTTCGGCATAACTATATAAGGGAATAGGGGAATGAAACCGCAAAGTAGATAGGAGAAAAACATAATTACTCCGTCAAAGAGAGGAACATTTTCTTCTTTCTGTCCTTGCGATTCGTCAATACTTTTTTCTGAAAGGAAACTTCCGACTGCCATGGAGAATGCCTCAACGAAAATAAGAACAAGCCCCGCAAGTACAATGTCCGCCGTTTGCAAGTTTGCCGCAAAGAGTCCAGCCAGAAGTCCAACGGTTGATACTAGGCTGTCTTCAGCACCAAAGATGAAATTGCGGACAGAGGAGAGGAACGCACTTCGAGAAGTTATCATTACCTCTAAAGTATATCAAAAATAAAAAGCGAGCTTTGTGAGAGCTCGCTTGAAAATAGGAGGAGGGAGTCTAGCAGTAATCGCGTCAGCTCCCTTTTTCTTTTCCAGCCCCGGTAGGGAAGAAAAGAACCAGTCGAGGGCGTACCTTTTCTTTTGAGAGAAATATCCTGCAGGCATATTTCTTCTGCTACCACCTCCCTGATTTTTTATACCCTCGGTGAATACTACCCTTGGTATAAAGTTGCTTGTCAAAATTACACTTTTTCTGGGCCTCTATCAGTATTCTACCCTAGGCATTGAGATAAAGTTTTTTTGCATTTCGGCTCTTTTTTGCTATATTGCTTGGTATTCCCCCTTGCCCGCCACAGTTTTGCTAAAGCAAAATTGAGGCGGGTGAATAGCTCCCTCGGCCGTAGACTATCCGATGGGTAAGGCGGTGGTAAAGAATTTGCAAAGAAACAACATTCCCCTGTAGCTTGGCGGTGGAGTGAGGCGGGCCGGGGGCACGCCGCAAGACTCATTGAGGACTTTTATGAGCGAAGCGAAACAAAAGACCCAATGAGTGGACAGCTTCTGTAAGAAGATCGACTGGTCAGGCGATTGCTAAAAATAGAGTTGCCACCATTGGTTGGAAGAGAATAAGATAAACATATTCCCCTGTAGCTCAGCGGTAGAGCAAT
>JBBTXU010000020.1:0-3394 GCA_038062155.1 Patescibacteria group bacterium
TAATTGTCTCACGGTCACAGATAATTTTCTGCTTAAAATTTCCGCGACCCCGCCTCGTCCCGCCCCGCCAGGGGGGCGGGACTCCGGCCTTTGATTGCTCTATAGTATTCGCAATCAAACTCCAAGTATTCGCTTCTCACACTCTCGTCAAGGCTCCGTAAGGTTTCCGAAGATTCCTGTTCACTCTAAAGGAAATACGGATGAGGAGGTTTTTTCTTTTTCTGCGTGTTTGCGTTATACTTTAAAAGTGATTGCACAATCTCTTTCTCAATTAAGCGGCAAGTTTGGTGAGTCGATAGACCTTCTTGCTTCAACCGCGCTTGTCTGGATGCCCTTTCTCTTTAGTTTCGTACTTTTCCAGACGTGGATTATGTACAGCCGGGCAAAATTCATCCACGCACAGGGTAGCGTGTTGCTTGAAATAAAACTTCCCCAGGAAATTCTCCAATCACCCGCAGCGATGGAGCTTGTCTTCGTGCAATTGTGGCAGGCGCGCGACCCGACCTATATTGAAGGGTATATTAAGGGCGAAGTGCGTAATTGGTTTTCTGTTGAACTTGTGTCTATTGGCGGTACTATCCATTTTTTTGTTTGGACAGCCAAAACATTCCAAAGACTTGTAGAAACCAGTATCTATGCCCAGTATCCGACGGTGGAGATTTATGAAGCCGAAGATTATGCCGCGAAGGTCTATCACGACCCAGAGCATTTTATTTATTGGTTTACGTATTTTAAGCTTACGGGAAAAGATGCTTATCCGATAAAGACGTACATAGATTACGGACTAGACAAAAACCCCGAAGAAGAATATAAAATCGACCCGCTCACATCGCTCCTGGAGTATTTGGGAAGCCTTAAAAAAGGCGAGCAGACATGGATTCAAATTCTTATTCAAGCGCATCGTAAGACTTCGTGGCGCGATATTACCCTTCCCAAAGATGACTGGAGAAAGCAAATAAAGGACGAGATAAAGAAAATTATTAAAGAAGCACAACCGGAGGGAACGGACAAACCATCAATGCTCAATCTTACCGAAGATAAAAAGGACATCATCAATGCACTCGAGCGCAGTATGGGAAAGTTTGCTTTTGAAACGATTATCCGCGGTTACTATCTCGCGGAAAAAGATGCGTTTAAATCAGTCGCTATTCCCGGTCTTATCGGATGTCTAAGGCAGTTTAGCGCGAGTAACCGCAATGGTTTTAGATTAGGAAAATTCAGCGCCTTTCGTTATCCATGGCAGGATTTCAGGAATTTAATGAAGCGGATAATTGAGCGAAGAATGCTCGATTCCTACAAACGCCGCTCATTCTTCAATCCGCCGAATAAACATTATCGAGCAACACCTTATATTCTAACGACTGAAGAGCTTGCGACTCTTTTTCATTTTCCTGGAAAAATTGCCGCTACTCCGACAGTTGAGCGAATTCCTTCAAAGAAGGGAGCGGCCCCGACTAATCTCCCTATATAGCCACAATGCTGTCTTTCTTCAGGAAAAACCTGTTGCGTCCTTATTTATACTTCAAAGGTATTTCTAATCCCACCCTCAATAGGTTGTTTCTCTCCCACAAAAAAAACCCGCGACGCACTTTTATTATCGGAGTTGGAACCCTGCTCGCGCTGTTTTTTTTCTACACTGTTTTTATGAGCCCGCCGGAGGATTTTCCGGTGGGTGATATGGCCACTATTGAAAAAGGGGGGACTCTCTCGCAAATAACCCAAGAGTTCAAAAAAGCGCATATTATTCGTTCGTCATATCTCTTCAAGGTTTTTGTAGTTTTGTTTCGTGGAGACCGCGGAGTGTTTGCGGGGGATTATTTTCTTGAAAAACCAATATCTGTTTTTACTCTCGCTCTCCGGGTGACTTCGGACGATCAACGTTTTACCCCCATCACTATCATCGTTCCCGAGGGATTTACTATTTTTGACATTGCTAATTTATTCGAAGAGCGGTTTTCTAAGTTTGACCGAGAGCGCTTTCTTTCGCTTGCCCCTGAAGGATATCTTTTCCCTGATACATATTTATTCCTTTCGACCGTTCGCGCCGAGGAGGTGATTGCCGTAATGAGAGAAAATTTTTACAAAAAAACGGAATCTCTCGGCTCTCTCATCGCAAGTTCAACCTCGCCGCTCGAGGACATTGTTTCCATGGCTTCCATACTTGAAAAAGAAGCGCGTACTATTGAAACTCGGCGCATTATAGCTGGCATTCTCTGGAAGCGCCTTTCAATCGACATGCCGCTTCAGGTGGATGTTTCTTTCGAATATATAAATGGGAAAAACAGTTATGAACTCACCACAGACGATTTAGCGATTGATTCTCCTTATAATTCCTACAAATACAAAGGACTTCCGCCCACGCCAATTTCAAATCCCGGTCTCTCGGCCTTAACTGCCGCTCTCACTCCCATAAAGACGCCTTATCTCTACTTCCTTTCCGATAGGCGCGGTGTTATGCATTACGCGCGGAATTTTGAAGAACATAAAGAAAATCGCGCTCTGTATCTTGATTAATGCTTACTTCCCCACAGTACGGCTGTCAGCAGAGCATCAAGGAGAAATAGTATCCAATAAAGCCCTGTTGAAAAGAGCAGCATGGGGAATATTTTTTTATCAAACTGCCGAGCTCGAGTTGCTTTGTCGGCAAAAAAGTAAAAGCAGAGAGCAAATATCGGGAGGAGAATAAGTGAAAGCATTTTCATACATGTAAGTATACTTCAAGAACGCAGTGTTTTGCGTGAGAGGGAATGTATGGTAGAAACAAGATAATGAAAGGAAAAAAGGTATTCGTCGGCCTCTCAGGCGGAGTGGACAGCGCTGTCTCCGCAGCGCTTTTGAAACGTGACGGGTTTGACGTTACCGGTGTTTTTATCAAAGGTTGGTATCCCGAGTTTCTCCACTGCAATTGGAGAGAGGAGCGCCGGGACGCAATGCGAGTCGCAGCGCATCTTGATATCTCATTTGCAACGTTTGATTGTGAAGAAGAATATAAAAAGTATGTAGTGGACTACATGCTCTCCGAATATGACCTTGGGCGCACTCCCAATCCTGATGTTATGTGCAATAAATATGTGAAATTCGGGTCCTTCTTCAGAGAGGCCATTGCCCGCGGAGCGGATTTTATTGCGACAGGTCACTACGCGGTGAAGGAAGAGCGAGACAATCACGGCCACAGCATCTTTATTCTCAAGGAATCTCCCGACCCCGATAAGGACCAGTCATATTTTTTGTGGACTTTGACGCAAAAGGAGCTTGCGGCCTCTCTGTTTCCGGTGGGAAAGTATAAGAAAGAAAAAGTGCGCACTCTGGCCCGGAAATTCAAATTGCCAGTTTCAGAGAAAAAAGACAGCCAAGGTATTTGTTTTCTTGGAAATGTTGATATGAAAGAATTTTT
>JBBTXU010000021.1:0-3288 GCA_038062155.1 Patescibacteria group bacterium
AATCACGGGAAAAGAGGCTCAAACCCTGCAAAGCACGCTTAAAACACTCGACACTACAGCAAAAAAACTTGCTGCCGATATCAAGCTGACACAAAGTAAGATAAGTCTGGTAACTGATAGCATAGCTGATTTAAGCGGAAAAATTTCTGATAAAGGGGAGAAGATAGAGCAAAATCTAAATGTTGTGGGGAAGAGTCTCCGTCAGATTCAGAGTACGGATGACCTCTCACTCATCGAGATGCTCCTTTCGCAGAAAGACTTCTCTGACTTTTGGACTGACATGGAAACACTCCAAACCTTCCAGATAGAAATACAGAGGCAGACAAAAGAACTCCAAGAGCTCAAATCAGGCCTTGAGCCAGAGCGTACAGAAGAGGAAAAAGCGAGAAAAGAGCTTCTTTCACTTCGCTCTCAGCTTTCCGACCAAAAAAATATCGTGGAGCAAAACAAGCAAGAGAAGAGCAAGATTCTTAGCCAGACAAAAAATAAAGAAAGCGCCTATAAAAAACTTCTTGATGAGAGAAAACAACAAAAAGAAGCTTTTGAAAGGGAACTTATGCAGTTTGAAGCTGATTTGCGAGTTGCCATAGACCCCAATTCCATTCCTCGCGCGGCCGCGCTCTTTACCTGGCCGTTTGATACGTCGAAAATTAACCCCTTTAAAAACATCACCCAGCTGTTCGGCGGAACAGAATTCGCAAAGCTTAATCCTCAAGTTTACGGACGACCATTTCATAACGGTACTGACTTCGGTGTACCGTTTGGTACGCCTATAAGAAGCGCTTTACGAGGTACTGTGGTTGAAAGCGGAAATACTGATGCATACGCAGGATGCTATTCCTATGGCAAATGGATACTAATAAGACACACAAATGGCCTTTCGACTTTATATGCCCATCTATCAAAAATAAATGTGGCGGCTGGACAAGAAGTCTCAACCGGAGAGCTTATCGGCTACAGCGGTAATACTGGTTACAGTACCGGACCGCATCTGCATTTTACGGTCTATGTAACCCAAGGCGTCCGGGTTATGCGCTTAGGAGATGCAAAGCAAATTACCAAATGCGGTGACGCGCGAATCCCCGTGGCGCCATTTAACGGCTACCTTGACCCATTGACGTATTTGCCGCAAGCTTAGAGTACATACACATGAAAAATCAAAAAGGATTCATTCAACTCATTATTATTATCGTTATTGCAATTCTCGCTCTTAATTATTTTGGGTTTAACGTAAGGGACATCTTTGATTCACCCCAGTTTAAGGGAGCATTTGACTCTACGTGGAATACACTCATATATATCTGGGACACATATCTTAAAGGTCCGGCAGTATATGTGTGGGAGGTGCTCTGGAATCAATTTAAGGGGAGCGACGCACAATAATATATATGGAGGTGCTTATCAACATCATCAAGCGACTTGTCTTTTTTATTGCCTGGCCAATTGTCATGAGTTTTGTCACGCTTCAGAGCTTTAGACCAAAATGGGAAGTACTTATTGAGGGAGGAATCGTCTCAAAAGTGCTTTTCATCATTCTTTCACCAATATTTATCGTCAGTGGTGGATTTCTATTCATTGTATTCGACGAATGGGAGAAACTCGGGGAGTAAAAGTCGTTCACTCTCACAAGGTGTACTGAACCTGTAGGGTTTTTGAAAAGAGATTTCTCAGCTAGGTGAAAGGGGGAGAAATAAATCATTTCTTGCACCTCAGTAGCCCAGTGCTATAGTACTTAGAGAAGTTTGTTGGTACATGTTATTCCAAAAAGGAGGCGAAATGCTCATTTTCACTTGGGGGGGCTTGTCTTACTCATCCTTGTGGTCATCGGCGTGACATTTATCTTCACACCGCCACAAATTGGCTGCTTTGTCTTTTTCTTGGGCTTTTTGGCCATATGGGTCATAGCAGAAGTCGTTTATCGGAAGAATTTGAGAAAGCGGGGGTTGAGCACATAAAAAGGACGTCTTACCGAGGCGTCCTTTTTTAGTGATATATGTTTTGCGGGGGAGTAAAAAATTCTTCAGAAAAAAATTGATTAAAACAACAGGGAAGAACTTGATTATAAACTTTAAGAACAGTACGCGAGAAGAATAGAAGAATGCAGTGAAGACAGGTCAAAAGAGAGGTCTCAGGAGGGGTCAGAAAGTGGTCTTAAAGTAGCCTAGGTACAATGTCGTAAAAGATATACAGTGTGTCAAACTTTTGCGACACTGACGAACTCTTAAAAATCATAAAAGCCCGTGGGATTTCTATATCTTACGGGCTTTTTGCGTGTAGAAGTCTACAGATGAGAGAAAAAGGGAAGCGCATTCATTAACCATTAATTTTCCCCGCCTCTCTTCTGTAGGCTTCCTCGCACAACAAGCGGGGACGGGTCGAAATTATCAATCAATTTTTTTACTTCCATGCCGGATGAAGAGCTTGAGATTATTCCAGTAGAAGAAAAGTTTTCCAGCGTGGAAAGTAAAGACGACGAATTAGAGATCATCGAATTCTAGCTCGCTGCCGTTGCTTGCGGCCGAGGGGCCGGCCAGGAGAAATCCTGGCGTTTACCGGCAGGCAATGGCGCGGGGGCTGGAATTGTATATCTCCCACCCATATGGCAAAACAGCGGATTGTAAATACGCGTTTCTGGGATGATTCGTACATCGTAAGTCTTACTCCGATTGAAAAACTTCTTTTCTTGTATCTTCTGACAAACCCGCTTACCAATATCTCCGGAGTGTATGAAATACAGTTACGAAGGATCTCTTTTGATACCGGGGTTGCGGAGAGGGAAGCAGGGAAGGTTCTTGAGAGGTTCGAAGCTCGCGGAAAGATCATCTATTCAAATGGCTGGGTTGGAATCAGGAACTGGATCAAGAATCAGACCCTAAATCCAAAAGTGAAGCAAGGGATTACCTTAGAACTCAAAAAGGCCCCGAGAGAGCTTATCGATAGGCTGTCCATAGACTACCCAAGCCTGTCCATACCGGACGATAGGCTATCCTATCCTAATCTTAATTCTAATACTAATTCTAATCCTAAATTTAATGTTCCTTTGGAAAGGGTATTCGGAAATGTGAAAAGAATCGCATAACGCCTCATTGGCAGAAAACAACCTGTGTGCATGGCGCATGTGGGTTGTTACTGCCAAAGGAGGCTGGGATGAGAGACCATTGTTACTGTGGTGAAGATTGTTCTGTGATTGTTTCAGCGAGATTTGGCAGTTTGGGGTAAATTTGTCGATGTCATCCCTGCCATTCCGAGCTTTATGATCTGCTTGATCTTAAAGCGTGGGCAATTCTG
>JBBTXU010000022.1:0-10313 GCA_038062155.1 Patescibacteria group bacterium
TGATGTCGTAAGTACCTGCTGAAAGCGAAACGCTCTCGCTTTTCATTGAGTTGGCAAGAGACTGGTCGGAGCGAATTTTACCTCCATCAAAGTAAACGATAGTTCGGTCGGTCGCAGGAGAGAAAGGACAGTACGCTGTCGGAATTGGGGTTGTAGGAGTTGTATAAGTATTGAGAATTACGAGAACTCTTTCGGGGTTACCATCGTTTAATACGATATGACCATCTGCATCAGTGTTGCGGACACCATCATTACCGGGATTGTTGTCCCAGAGCTCTCCGCTGTAGGAATAGAAGTCACTGAGAGAATTAATGGAACCTGTGTACTGGTCATTGTATTTCTTGCTTGTCCAGTCAGACGAGCCAGAAACAATTTCTTCATTGTAGAAGTATCCTCCGTTTGAAAGTTCGTCGATTGTTTCGCACTCCGCATCATTAACCGTAGAAGAAATTATTTTTGTATTAGGAGAAAATTGTGAGACGTCGAAGGTGAAAGTTTGCAGTGTCGTCAATGACTGCGCGTTAGGGCCTGAAGAAAGCGTAACCGAGAACGTTCCTGTCGGAAGCACCGTTGCATCTGTAGCAATAACCCCAGCATCACTCGTAATCATTTTACACACAGTAATAGACCCGTCAGGGCCACCGTGAGCAAAGGCAAACGCTGGAACCACGAGAGAAACGAGCACAAGCGCGCTCGCAATTATAAAACCTCCTTTGCGGGCGTTTTGTAAGGTCTGTGTCATATGTATAGTAATTGACGACTATCAAACGTTATTAATTTCACTCTTTTAAACCTCTAAATATAACGGTCTCAACACTACCTATTTTTTTACTTTTGTCAAGTATTTTATTGGAAATCCCCTAAAAAAGAGCTCTATGGAAGAGAAGAATTAATGGCTTATAGGAGGGTTATAACAAAAAATGTCCTTTATATGGTGAAATGTCCTTTATAATATTTTTAAAACACTAAAAGGTCATTTATATCTCGGGTTTATTCATATAAGACAATAATGCTTTTTACTGTTTTGTTTTTATGACTTTTATAGGAAAACTTAGAAATATGAAACAATAGAGCCCTTATAATAGATTCCACGTTCAAAATTCCCTTTTGTCTATGGTATGATATCGCTATACAAACTGCTAATGAACGAAAAGCTTTTACAGCCTTATAATCCTAAAAATACGGAAGAAAGAGTGTATGCAGTGTGGGAAAAGAGCGGATTTTTTAATCCAGATGTCTGTATTGAAAAGGGTATTGCGTCTCGGAACTCTCAAGTTTTCTCAATCGTCCTGCCGCCCCCTAACGTAACAGGAGTTTTGCACATGGGACATTCGGTCATGCTTGCGCTTCAAGACGCAATGGTGCGCTTCAATAGAATGGCCGGTAAAAAAACTCTTTGGGTTCCAGGAGTGGACCATGCCGCCATCGCAACACAATCGGTTGTAGAGAAGAAGATTCTAAAAGAAGAAGATAAGAGCCGTCATGACCTTGGTCGCGAAGAGTTTCTTAGACGAGTGGATATATTCACTAAAGAAAGCCACGACACTATAGTTAATCAAGTTAAACGCATGGGTGCGTCTTTGGATTGGTCACGAGAAGCATTCACACTTGATGAAAAAAGAAACCGAGCGGTCAGAGTGGCGTTTAAAAAAATGTATGATGATGGTCTCATCTACCGCGGACTAAAAATTGTGAACTGGGACCCTAAGATGCAAACTACTGTTTCAGATGATGAAATTGAATGGGAAGAAGAGACGAGACCATTTTATTATTTGAAATACGGTCCCTTTACGATTGCGACGGCACGACCCGAAACAAAATTCGGCGACAAGTATGTTGTTATGCATCCGAAAGACAAACGATATTCCAACTATTTGCATGGACAAAAAATAGAGCTTGATTGGATTAACGGTCCCATTACTGCAACTGTCATCAAAGACAACGCCATTGATATGGAGTTTGGTACTGGTGTGATGACGATTACACCTTGGCACGATGCGGCTGACTTTGATATTGCCGAGCGTCACCAACTCGATAAGGAACAGATCATTGACGACAAAGGAAAACTTCTCCCTATTGCAGGAGAATTCGCGGGGCAGCATATAAAGAAGGCACGACCGATGATTGTCGAGAAACTTCAGTCAAAAGGTCTTGTTGAGAAAATTGATGAAAAATATGTTGGCCGTATTGCAACCAATAGCCGCAGTGGTGGTATTATCGAGCCACAGATAAAGTGTCAATGGTTTGTTGCCGTTAATAAAAAATTCAAACTGGAACATTCGAAGATAGAGGGTCTTAAAAGCGGCCAGCAAGTGACATTGCGAGAATTAATGAAACATGTTGTGGAAAGCGGCGAGATACGCATCATCCCAGAACATTTTCAGAAGATCTATTTTCATTGGATAGAAAACTTACACGACTGGTGCATTAGCCGGCAAATCTGGTACGGACACAGAATACCGGTTTGGTATAAAAATGAGGTCGTAGGAGCGGCCAATGCCTCCCCAGAAGACATGAGGGTATGCCCCCCAACCCCGCTAGGCGACGACTGGAAACAGGACGAAGACACTCTTGATACCTGGTTTTCATCGGGTTTGTGGACTTTTTCAACCCTCGGCTGGCCTGATGAAACAGAAGACCTTAAGACGTATCATCCGACCGCAGTACTTGAGACCGGACAAGACCTTATCTTTTTCTGGGTTGCACGAATGATTCTCATGACCGGATACCTTCGCGGAGAAGTGCCTTTCAAAACCGTGTACCTGCATGGCATTGTGCGGGACAAAGAAGGCAAGAAGATGAGCAAGTCAAAAGGAAATGGAGTGGACCCTATAACCATGATTGAGAAATACGGAGCAGATGCGGTGCGCATGTCTTTAATTGTGGGTTGGGGACCAGGAAGCGATATGAAAATTTCCGAGGAGAAATTGAAGGCGTATAAGCACTTTGCAAATAAATTGTGGAACATTGCCCGTTTTGTGATGAGCAACATCCCGGAAGAAGGCGTGGAAAAACCCAAAACAGTAACCAAAGAGAACGCTCTGTCCCTGCAAGAATTTGAGATGCTTACGGAAGAGGTCTCCCTTGATTTGAGAGAATACCGCTTCCATTTGGCTAGTGAGAAACTGTACCAATACATTTGGCATACGTTTGCCGACATCATTATTGAGAGAAGCAAGAAAAGTATTACGGACGGGAGCGACGTGGAGAAGCTTTCAGCCCAGTGGCTCCTCTATACCCTGTTGCGTGATTGCCTAAAGCTCCTCCATCCATTCATGCCCTTTATCACTGAAGAGCTGTGGTCAATTACTCAAAAAAGTAAATTGCCTCTTATGGTTGAATCGTGGACGAAAAAAATATCATGACCAACTATCCCACAGTAGTATTTTGGGCGCTTGCGGGAGGAATACTTCCTGCCTTGGTGTGGCTTCTTTTCTGGCTACGGGAGGATAGAAAACATCCGGAACCAAAAGGCTTGATTGCTCTTGCTTTTATCGCCGGCATGATTGCAGTACTTTTAGTCCTTCCTTTTGAAATGATCACAGCGTCGCTTGTTGCACCCTTTGAACAATTTTTCTATGGGCTGTTCTCGCAACCGCTTTTCCTAACATTTCTTATATGGGCATTTTTGGAAGAAACATTCAAGTATGTGGCGTCATATATTACCGTCTTGCGCCGAAAAGAGATGAATGAGCCGGTGGATGCGGCAATATACCTTATTACAACGGCTCTAGGGTTTTCTGCGCTTGAAAATGCGTTTTTTCTTCTTCAGCCGTTTCTTAACGGCGACTGGGTAGGTGGGGTTGTTTCAGGAAATTTTCGATTTATCGGAGCAAGCCTTTTGCACGTAATTGCTTCCGCGACAGTAGGTATGTTTGTTGGTATGGCATTCTATAAGGGCAAATCTGCTAGGAGAATGGCAACATTGTGGGGCCTTGTGTGCGCGATTATATTGCATGCACTATTCAACTTATTTATAATAGAGAACAGCGGTGCGTATACTTTTGTCGTGTTCGCCTCTGTCTGGGTACTGGTCATTGTACTGATGCTGTTCTTCCAGAAGATAAAGAAGGTTCGCAGAGTAACATTGTAATAGCAGAATTTATGTCAAAAGAAAAAAGATCATTCTTCGAGCGGCTGACGGGCTCCGTGCGGGTAGACGAGGGAGACAATGTTGAGCCAGTGGTAAATAAAAAAGTTTCATCGGGAAAAAGCTGGATGGAAGAGGAGCCATCCGACGGACAGCTTACCGTTGATGTATATCAAACTGCGTCAGACATTATTGTCAAGACAATGGTCGCGGGAGTAAAGCCCGAGGATTTAGATATTGATATCAGCCGCGACATGGTCACGGTTCGAGGAAAAAGAGAAAATGAGCGAATCGTTGACGAGCAGGACTATTTTCATAGAGAACTCTATTGGGGTTCGTTTTCTCGAACCGTGCTCCTTCCCCAGGAAGTTGACGTGGAGAGCGCCGAAGCGGTTGAAAAGCATGGACTCCTCATCATTAGGCTTCCTAAAATAAACAAAGATAAGCAAACCAAGCTTCGCGTTCGAAGTAATTAAAAGAAAAAACCTCCCGTGAATTACGGGAGGTTTTTTTATTTCACGACGGACAGTTTTACGCTGAAAACAGTTTCCACCGGAAGAGTCTTGTACTCTTCGTATTGCTCTTCAGTAAGCAGAATATTGAAGAGATAATAAGGAATAGGAACCATCTGGAAACGGCCTCCCTCCAGAGGAGTTTCGAGAGTGAGAACCCACTTTGTGTTCTCGAAACGCTGTGGCGGTAGTAATCCTAGTTTAGGCGATGAGGTCTCTGTCTTTTTTAAAGACATAATTATGAGATCCCGCCTGCCCACCTTAGCCAAAGGAAATTCTCCCTTGTGGACTTTCATGGTCCTACTCTCAAATACACATCTCAGAGATGAGTGGAACAATTCCCATGACGGTGTGAGGCCTATGATCTCACATGTACTCTTAGGAAGTATCATCTGTGATCTCTTGGTCTTTTTATCCGTGATGTCATCTCTGAGTGTTATGGATAGCCCATTGCCATAGAGCTTAGGCAATCCCTCAATCGGAAAATCCTTAGTAAGACGAACTGTTTTTTTCATCTGCAACACTCCTTTATATAGAAAGACCTTGTTTCTAACCCGGATAGTAGCAGACAGATATATACCCGTCCATACGTAAAACAGCCCCGCCTATGGCGGGACTGTTTTAACTAGTGCCGAGGGCCGGATTTGAACCGGCGACCCCACGCTCTTCAGGCGTATGCTCTACCAACTGAGCTACCTCGGCGTATTACCCTTTATTCAAACAGACTATCGTTTTGGAAGCAAAGAGTCAAAAAGAGCGTTTGTATTTCCAGCAGCTCCAGAAACGCTCTTATAGAGACTTTCCATTTGCTCTATATATGGCTGAAGATAGTAGTAGCTTGCGATTGCCGCTCCCAGAGCAGCAACCCAATATAAACTCCCCCAAACTCTCTGCCACACAAGAGAACTGTGAAGTGACTTGAGCATCTTGTGGTTCTCTTGTGTGAGGTCAAAAATTTTCTGGAGCTTTTGTTTTTCTTCTAAATCCATATGAAAAGTATAGCAAAAAAAATAAGTGGACGTGCTCTGGAGAGCACAATCACTTCGTGCTTGTGCTCTCAGCAGGAGGTAAGGAAGGAATCGGCTACAACTCTCGGTTCGCCGTCGCTCACCTCGGTCGCAGCCCCAGCTCGCGGTTTTGCGTGCTCGCAAAACATCGCTGTGCTTTTCGATTCCTGACGCACGCCCATAAGTGGACGTGCTCTGGAGAGCACAATCACTTCGTGCTTGTGCTCTCAGCAGGAATCGAACCTACAATTACCCCTTAGGACGGGGTTGTTATATCCATTTAACTATGAGAGCTCTAAGGAGAAGAAAAACTTAGGCTTTGACTCCGAGAAGTTCAGCAATTTTCTTTTCGCTGAAGCCAATAACAATAGTGCTGTCAATTTCAATGACCGGAACGCCCATTTGTTCGCTCTTCTGTACCATCTCCTGCCTCCTTGCCATGTCGGAGGCAACATCGTACTCGGTATAAGAGATATTATTTTTTTTGAAAAACTCCTTGGCCATGCGACAATAGACACAGGTCGGAGTAGAGTAGATAATAACGTTTTTCATATATTAAATTTTGGACAGTATAGCATATCTTCTGTTCATCGGCGACCAGTAATATATCTCCACACACTTTGCCAGAGCGCGCCTATTCCCGAGGAGCGATTTTCTTCTTGTGGCACTGCGGCCCCAACGATAAGCGCAACTCTTTCACCCTCTTTCCCCACGCTAAATTTCTCTCTAATCTCTTCTTCAAGTCCCCGGTCACTATTAATACGGCTGATGTCGTGCTCAAGCTCTGCTTGCCTCTGTGTAAGCCGCTCCCATTCAATCTGCGCTTCCCAAAGCCCCCCCGTGCTTGCAACTTGTTTTTGATATACCGTCCACGCGCTGTGAATTGAGAGGAGGGCGATGATGAAGAGAAAGATAAGTGCGAGAGGAGAATAGAGAGTACGCCGGAACTTTCTTTTTTGCTGGAATATGCGCATAAAGTATGTATAATTATACCACTTACATCCTTATGTTCGGAAAAAAGAACAAAAAATGGCTTCAAATCGGATGGATTATCGTTTCCGTCCTTGTTATCGCCGGAATGGTTCTCTCTGCCCTGCCGATAAACTACTAACTAATCACTGCGCATCATCTTCAGGAACACTTCTTGAGGAATATTTATTTTTGCGCGTTCAAGCATGGCCTTTTTACCTTTTTTCTGCTTTTCCCAGAGTTTCTTTTTGCGACTGATATCGCCTCCCGAGAGCTTGGCGGTGACGTCTTTTTTAAGAGCTGAGATGGTGTGGGAGGAGAGGATACGGCCCATCGCTTTCGCCTGGACTTTTGTGGTGACCATCTGCCGCGGGAGTATAGTTGAGAGCTTCTCAACAGATTTTTCTCCTTCTTCCTCAACAACTCTCCGAGACACAATTCGAGAGAAGGCGGGGATTATTTCATCGGCAACGATTATATCAAGACGCACCACATCAGCCTCTCGCATGTCAGAAATAGTATAGGAGAGAGAAGCAAATCCCGATGATGCGCTTTTCACCGCGTCAAAAAAATTACGCATGAGCTCGCGCAGAGGCATGGTAACGGAAAGAGAGACTCGCCTGTCGCCCCAAGTCTCCGTCTCCCCCACCACCGCTTCATGGTCAAAGAGAATTCGGACAATGTCTCCGACGTAGTCGCTGGGCATTATCATTTTGACTTGCGTCCATGGTTCCCATATGCGGACTATATCGCCATGCTCGGGAAAAAATGCCGGTGAATAGACAACCACTTCCTTTCCATTTCTCAACTGTACTTTATACGTAATGCTCGGCGTCGTGACAATAAGAGTGAGACCGAATTCACGGCGAAGACGCTCAGTGATAATTTCCAGGTGGAGCATCCCTAAAAATCCGCATCTAAACCCGCGTCCAAGAGAGCCCGATGACTCCTCTTCGTGCGAGAAAGAGGAATCAGAGAGTTTGAGACGGCTGAGAGACTGCCTAAGTAAATCAAAATCGTCTTGACTTTCAGGATAAATCGATGCCCAGACAACAGGATGAGGTTGCAAGTAGCCGGGAAGAGGAGGTGTAGTGTCTTTGTCATAGGAGACCGTATCACCCACCGATGCAAACCCGGATTCTTTTATGCCGGTTACGATATAGCCTATTTCTCCCACTGACAGAGTTTCAACCGCTTTCTCGGCAGGTGAGAATATGCCCGCTTCAAGGACAGTAAAGGAGCGGTTGGCGGCGCGGAAGCGAAGCGGCATGCCTTTTTTAACATTCCCATTCATAACGCGCAAATACACGACAATACCACGGTGACTTGAGTAGGAAAAATCAAAGACGAGAGCTCTGAAAGGACCATCTTGAGAAATTTCAGGAACTGGAGGAGGAATACGGCGTACAATTTCTTCAAGGAGCGTATCCACGCCTTCCCCTGTTTTACCCGATGTCTCAATTATGTCTGTAGCTTCGCAAGAAAGCAGGCGGATAATTTCTTCTTTGACTTCTTGCTTACGCGCAAGAGGTGAGTCTATTTTGCTTAGGACTGGGATAATGACCAATCCCAATTCACGTGCCATAGAGAGCGTGGTGAGCGTTTGAGCTTGGACCCCTTGCGTTGAATCAATGAGAAGAAGGCATCCTTCAACGGCACGCAGAGCGCGTGATACTTCGTATGAAAAATCAATATGGCCCGGGGTATCAATGAGGTTAAGAATGAATTCTTGTCCCTCGGCTTTGAGAGCCTCGGGACCTCTTTGCCCTTCGTTTTGCTCGGGATGGTTCAAATGATATTTCATTCGAACCGGCTGCATTTTTATCGTAATGCCCCGCTCTCGCTCAAGTTCCATGTTGTCGAGCACCTGTTCACGCATTTTTCGCTTTTCAATAGTTCCGGTAACTTCAAGAAGCCGGTCGGCAAGTGTACTCTTTCCGTGATCTATGTGCGCAATGATTGAAAAATTACGAATATGGTCCATATTAATTTAGGCTGGCCTGTCCCGTTGCAAGCTTCGCTTTGCAACTGGGATGGTCAATATGAGCAATGATTGAAAAATTTCTTATAGATGAAAGCTTCATGAAGACATACTACCCAAGGGACACCTCTCCCGCAACCAATGCACTCAAAGCAAATCTGTCGTCTCGGGACTGACCAGACGAGGTGTGGGCACTTTGCGGTGTAATGCGTCCGATACCTCCTTAAACTCCTCATTGTCTAACAACTGAAGCACAAGAATGCCAATACTGACGCCAACTATCCCCGCTCCAAGCCCTTGTAAGAAAATCCCTGAAAATGTATCAAGATCAAGAAAACTTCCAAGAAAATTTAGTGACAGATAGGCATAAAAACCCATAATAACGCTTGCTGCAAACGAGTGAAAAAAAGTTTTGATAAGTGGGAAAGAAAACCCGCGAAAATCAATATGGAAGAGGATTCCAAGAAGCAAGCTGTTAAAACAGGCCCCAATTGAATATGCGAGAGGAAGCATGAGAATCACTGTTCCGGGCAAATCTTCTACGCGCAATAATGACTCCACAAAAAAGCGAAATGAAGAGGAAGTTTGAAATACGAAATTGAGATAGAATGCGAAGGAAATCGTGATAACCCCGGATGTGAGACTTGCGATAAACGGTGCGAATGTTTTACCGGCAGAATAATACCCTCGAGTAAATAAAAGCTCCAAACTCTGAAACACCACCGAAATAGTGAATAGTGCGAGCGCGGCTGCGGTCAAGCGGGTATCTCCCCAATCAAAAAGACCTGACCCAAGCACCACGCGAACAATTTGGGCACGCAAGACAATAAAGAGAACCGCCAGAGGAACCGACCAGAAAATAATATGCCGAGCCGACACGAGAATATGTTCCAGAAATTCCTTTTTCTCGCCTTTTGAAAACAGCCGCGCGAGTGTTGGAAATGCCGCCAAGGAATAGCTCACTCCGATGATAGAGAGCGAAATTGATTGGAGATTATAGGAGAGGTTAAACACAGAAATTGAGCCCGCAGTGTAGAGAGATGCAAACCCGAGGAGAACAAAAATCTCTATATTACTCACCGAGAGAGTGAATGTTCGCGGAAGCGAGATGAAAATAATTTTTCGTATGGAAGAAAAATCAAGTGAAAACGTAGGGTGAGGAAAAAGCCCCAGAGAAAACACGGAAGGCACCTGAATCAAGAAATGAAATAGGGCACCAAGCAAGACTCCTATAACAATTCCTGTTATTCCCCACAAGGGTGCGAGAAAAATAATGCCTCCAATAATGCCGAGATTATAGAGAAGCGGACTTAGCGCATAGATAAAAAATTGTCGATGGGCCTGGGTAATGCTTCCTAGAAGGTTGGAAAAACCTAAGAATATGGGTGAGAGCAGAAGCAATCGCGAAAGAAAAATAAGGTATGAGATATCGGCAGGTGAAAATCCAGGGAAAAGCTTTGGGAGAAGAAAAGGAATGAGAAAAAATGCGATAAGCGAAACAGTCCCGATAAACAGGAAGAAGAATGAGAAAATCGAATTAATAAGGCGTTTTGTCTCTTCCTTTCCACGTTCCCTCACTTCAACAATAAAAGGAATGAGAATAGAAAGAGAGACGATGGAAGCTGCTGTCACGAATATAAGGTCCGGAATACGAAATGCGGCATAGTAGATGTCGAGTGCTTTCCCCGCTCCAAAGGTATGTGCAAGAAGACGGTCTCGAATGAGAGCCAACAGCTGGGAGAGAAAAGCAAAGG
>JBBTXU010000023.1:0-2828 GCA_038062155.1 Patescibacteria group bacterium
CTTTGAAAAATAGGAGTGATTTTCGGGAAAATATAGACAGTAAGCACAAGCGAAATGGTTATGGTGGCAACCACAATAACCGCCGGGTAGACCAATGCGCCCATTACTTTTTGAGTAAGTGCTTTCTTTTTCTTGAGCTCCTCCGCAAGATAATCTAGATTTTCATGCAGCGTTCCGGAGGTCTCCCCCACTTTTATAATGTTGATGCAGAAATCACCGAATATGTTGCTGAATTTCTGCATCCCCGAGGAAAGTGATTGACCATTTTCGACATGAGCAATTAAACTTTTGTAAATATATGAAGCAGACTTTGATTGCGCCTGCGTGCCCATCATATGAAGGCCTTGCATGATTGGCATGCCGGAGCGCAATATCATGGCAAGGCGCTTGGCAAATACCGCCTGCTCCTGTGTTGAAAAACGCAAAAAAAATGGCTTCTTTTTAGAGATATTCTTTTTCCCTTTGTAGTGGGGAGAAGCCTTGCGCGCTGTATGAACTTTATGTTCAACCCTGTGTTCGCCTTTGAGCTTTCCCTTTGAGTGCTCAATAAACGCTGAAACAAGCAGTGCTATTTTTCTTATATGGAAAAGGAATTTATTCATAGCGCATACTATTCATAGCGCATACGAAGTATCTCCTCTATTGTCGTTATTCCCCGCGATGCCTTGTAAAAACCGTCCACAATTATCGGCACCATCCCTTGTTTAATTGCCGCAGCGGCAATGTCACTAGCTGACGCTTTGCTCAAAATAACTTCGCGGATAACGTTGTCAATCTCCATTACTTCATGTAATCCTGCACGACCGCGATAGCCGGTGCCATCGCATACTTTGCAGCCTTTCCCTGCAAAAAATGTTGTATGTGCTTTAAGAAGCTCTGCGGGCATTATTTGGGATAGACTTTTTTCCTCTAAAGATGTAAGTTTTCGTTCCTCTTTGCAATCTTTGCAGATTCGGCGCACCAGGCGCTGACCAATAGCGACATTTACTGTTGAGGCAATAAGATACGGTTCCACCTTCATATCAAGAAGGCGCGGCAAAGTTGTCGGCGCGTCGTTGGTGTGGAGCGTGGAGAGGACGAGATGTCCGGTAAGCGCGGTGTTGACCGCCAAGCCCGCTGTTTCCATATCGCGAATCTCCCCCACCATAATAATGTTGGGGTCCTGGCGAAGCATTGAACGCAAGCCATTGGCAAAAGTGAGGCTTGTGCGCGGATTGATTTGAATTTGATTAATGCCCGAAATTGAATACTCAACAGGGTCCTCAACTGTGATGATGGAAACCTTGGGAGTGTTGAGCATCTTGACCAGCGTGTAGAGTGTCGTAGTTTTACCCGATCCTGTAGGACCTGTGGCAAGAATCATTCCGTATGGCTTGCGGATTGCCCGTAAAATTTTCTCGCGATTCTTTGGTGTGAAATCCAAAGTCTCTAAAGTAAACTCTTCTGCTTGGTCGGAAAGAAGGCGCATCACGGCATTTTCGCCGTAGTAAGTCGGCACAATAGAAGCGCGCACATCAATTGAAGAGTCGTTTTCTAGCATGACGTGGAAGCGTCCATCTTGCGCCGCTTGGTGCTCATCAGTACGTAGCCCGCAAAGAATTTTAATACGGGAAATTACTTCGTTCACAATTCCAGGCGGCAGATGATGCACATTTTGCAACACACCATCTACACGTAAACGCACAATCATTCCGTCCGTGCGTGGGTCAAGGTGTATGTCCGACGCGCGCGCCGCGTGCGCCCGCTCAATGAGCATGTCTACAAGATTAATAACCGAGAGCTCTGTGCCCTTCTTGAGCTCAAGCTCAACCATCTTTTCTTGGTCTTTTGGAGTGGGTGCACGTGTGTCAACAACCGAAGGCAGTGGTCGTATGACCGTTGCGTGCGCAACAGCCTTGGAGGCTTGGGACATTTTCTTTGTCACGAGTTTTTTTATGCCGTCAATTTGCATAGGAATAACTATACACCAATCGCGCCCAGTCACTCGCTTTTAGAGAATATCCATCGTAAATTCCTTAATTCTGTTGAAAAGATTAATGGTGTCTTTCAAGAGAGGAATCCTGCTTCAACAGAGTTTGTCACACTCTACCTATCATTTTGGAAGTGTCAATTGTGACATTTTGGGCACAAGAAAACACCCCCGCTTTGGCGGGGGTGTTTTCTTTAAGCAGGCCGATAGGCCTTACATTGTCTTTGCTGCCATATCGCATGCCTTGCAATCTTTCGGATGCGACACCGCAAGATAAATACCCGAGAGACCGACAAGAATGTAGATAGCTTTGGAGATTGTCGCGCCCATTCCTCCGAACAATTGTCCTACTTCCCACTCGCTGACCGCAAGAAGAAGCCAGTTAATAGCTCCGACAATTACGAGAACGAAGGCAACCATGTGCAATGATTTCTTCATAGTAGTGTATTTTCAAATTCAGGTCCTCGACCTTTCATATACAGTATAGAGCACTGCACGCGTGCGTCCACGCCTCTCTCCACACCCACTTCCCCCATTTGTTCAACACCGAGTGTTGAACATTGTGCACACTTATTTTATGAATACATCGGTATAGATAAATGTCTGTTGTGCGTAGAAGGAAATAACAATGAGAGAAAGGAGAGCGACACCGAAAGAAAGGTGCTGAATATGGTGTTTTTTTATCTCAATCGCTAAGAATGAGAGAAGCGAAATAATTATGAAAAATGCAATGACTCCGTACGCGCCGTACACTATCCTCTTCGGCGAAGTGATTATTTCCTGCAAAGCAGAAGCATACGAGAGTGTGGTCATAGGATAACCTTGGGCAATAGTCGTATGATTACCATTGCCTTCGGTT
>JBBTXU010000023.1:2928-22006 GCA_038062155.1 Patescibacteria group bacterium
ATGGTCATACGGCCATTGCCTTCGGTTATGGTCATACGGCCATTGCCTTCGGTTATGGTCATACGGCCATTGCCTTCGGTTACTTCAGGCGCAGGAGCTGGAGTAGTTTCACCTTTCACTTCTGACTCTGCGGGCACTTCGGTTTCCTCTCTATTTACCGAATTTACCGTGCTCGCAATAGGCACGCCCGCGGGCGCGGGCGCCGGAGCCGAGAGCGGGGTGCCGAAAAGTTGCACCACATACGTTGTCACTTGGCCCTGAAATGTGCCTTGAGCAAGCGCAATACCTACCTCTTGGAATTTGCCGTTGAGGATATTTTCGCGGTGCTTTGGAGAGTTCATCCACGCGTTATTCACATCTTGTGAGTCGGAGAAATGAATCGCCAGGTTCTCTCCCGCGTTGGAATATTTGTATCCAGCTTTTTTAAACCAGAACCACGGGTCAACTCCTTCGGGCGAGGTGTGCGCGAAGTATCCTTTCTGCGCCATATCGTTTGCTTTCAGTTGCGCGGCGAGGACAAGTACGGGATTAATGCGCAGAGAAGGAAGGTTGTTATTCTGTTGTCTATCAATATTCGCGAGGTCAACCAGAACTGCAGAAACAATTGCGGCGAAATTAAAATCGCCTCGTATGAGGAGAACTTCCTTAAAGCCAAGTGAGAGAAGGAAAAGGAAAACGATGGCCATCGCAGTGATGGCCACACCTTTTGCACGCAAAAGGTGTGGCTTTCCGTCGTTTCCAGAATGCGCTATGACGTATTTCTTGAGTATTCTCTTCATATATTCTATCTTCTTCGATAATACCCCAGAAATAAAATAAAAAAAACCCCACGTATTGTTTGCGCGGGGTTTTGAATTACTGAAGGAGCTAGAGCGGAGTGGCAAGGAAACGGTAAGTAGGACCCCAACTGTACTTTCTGTCCAGAAACGCTAAGGAGCGTTTGCGAAGGGCGCCTACAAAGCAGGTACTTAGCACCGGAGAGGAGATGAGATAGTTGTAGAGAATGGATGAGCCAATGGCAATGATTGGAAATTGCCTTTGGAAATCCGGATGTGCTTTTGCGAATGCGCAAAGCTCCTCAATACTGCAAGGGCGAAGAGAAACTGTGTAAAGTAGTTTCTCCGCTTCCTCCGTCCTTACCCATTTTTCGAATTGGACAAGCTCCACTGTTATACCCCTCTTTCCATTGCGAGAAGAAGGAAACTCTTCATCTGGAGAAGTTTCCACAAAACAATCAGCTTTGATGGCCATTTCTTCCAGAGTTACATCGTAATCAATTGGAATAAAAAAAGAAGATTTCCAATCTTTTTGCTCTTGTTCCTCAAGAACTTCGCCAAGGCACATAGTTACTCACCCTCCAATGTGAAAAAACTTTAGTCTATAGGGAATGACAGCAAAATCGCCTTGTGTTGTCAATGAACCCGAATTAGTTGTTATTCGTGCCCTGGATTAATTGTGGAATACCGGGAGTGATGATGAGTGGGTCAGAGGAGGGAGATACTCCTATAAAATCAGGGTCCGAGGAGAGTGGAGTATCTTCTGGTGACAAACTTGCTTGGGGTTCTTGAGATGAAGTTCCGCCTTGCGAGATGGCTTGCACTTCTGCCTGCGCTTGTGCCACAACAGTTTGTTGCACTTGTATGTCCTGTACCGTTACAGTATTTCCGGTAGTACTTGATTGGCTCCCTGTATTTTGGGAAGTTGATTGTGTGCTCGTGAGAGACTCTACGACACTGCCAATATTACCCGATAAGGAGTCAATAAGCGCTTGATATGCGTCTATTTGAGCGAGTGTCAGCCCCGAGTTTGCGGGGGTCAATCCATCAACAATTGCCGATAGTTGCGCTATGAACGACTCCATAGTTTCAGCGCTTTCAAGTATTGAATTGATGGTAGCCACAGTGACATTGTTCGCATTTGGAAGTGCGATTAAGTCTTTCCACGCATTGAGAGCCTTGTTCACTTCTGTACGCTGCGCTTCCACCTTTGTTTCAACCGCTGAAGTTTTTGTTTTTATCTTTATCTGGAGGCTGGAAGTATTTGGATTCGTAAAAAATACATCGCTGTAATCTATCGCTTCCCTTGCTTTTGCATATTGTTCTCGAATAATGAGGTAGAGTGGGTATTGCCCTTCAAATTCATTTTCAAGATTTTTGAGTTTCTCTTTTTCAATAATGACTTGTTTTTGCGCTCGCGCAAGCTCGCGCTTGAGATTGCCTTCTGCGTCTTGAGAGCGCATATAAAAATATATTCCCCCACCAAGAACAACAGCAATAAGCCCGACCACCAATGGAATAATAAATCCTCGTTGAGTATCTCTCATATTCTCTTATTCTACTTAGATTTACCTGAATATAACAGTTCCGCTATTAAACTTGAGGTCTAAGACAAGCTCCCCTCGCGAGGTGAAGTGAAACTCCGCTGAATTGCCAAGAAGCTCTGTGAACGTACTTTCTTGAGAACCTTCGCAATACATTTTTGTAGCGTATATCTGGGTGAATGCAATGGTTTCTTTACTTGCGCTATATTGCCCGCCAACACTGTTGCAGTCGGTCGTGGCTGAAAAAACGCTCTTGTCGCCGAAGGTAATAGTGAATGCGCCTTTTTCCCGCGGTTTTATTTCTTGGCCGTCGTTGTAAAGGGCTGACACCCATGTCCATTTCTTCATGCCGAGCGTCATGAGTGCTGGGTCGGCTTCTCCTTCAAAATCCGACGCAACTTCGCCAAATTGGAGCGTTTCGCTGTCGAGCAAGAGCCATATGCTTTTTCCGACCGAAGGACGGACGGAAAAGTCTTCCCCGAATGCTCGGTCTGCATAATTTATAACAACGGTGTTTCCTTTGCCTAATTCAGTTGTCTGCGGGGAAATTCTGTCTCCCAAGAAGAGCGCTTGCGAACCAACGTACCCTTTGTCAGTATTGAGGGCTGCGACTACGTAATAGAAAATTCCGGTGCCTCCGGTCTCTTGAGTAAGAAGAAATGCGACGTCTTCCCTGCCATCTCCGTTAAAGTCATGTTTTACTTCATTGCCGAAGTATTTGGTAACTATCTTTGAAGCAAAGCCGGCCTCTATTTCGGATTGTCCCTTAACAAGTTGTATGCGCTTGCCGTCAATTAAATATTGTGCGTCTTTATAGTGGTTTACGACCGTCGCCCGCTTTTCATTGTAAATGTAGCTATTTAACAAAAAGAAACCCCCTATCACAATTACCAGCAATCCGAGAATATACAGAATGGTTTTTTGCATAAAATATTGGTGACACAATTCTAGCACGATAGTGAAAGCATTACTGTATTAAGTGAAGCTTTTCTTTTTTATCAGTTCCATCTTTTTCTCTCTTTTCCATTCCTTGAGTTCGGCTTCTCTTTTTCGGGCATCTTTGAGCGTTGGGTATGGTTCTGAATATGCAAGAGTGACCGGCCGGCGGATTTTGGTGTAGTGCGCTCCTTGTTTTGAGTTATTATGCTGCTTCAACCGACGTACCAGATTGTTGGTGCACCCAACATAGAGGGTTTTGTCGGCACACTTTAGGATATAGACAATGTAGACCACAAAACAATTCTACCTCGTCGCCCTTCCTTCGTCAGGACTCACTCTTGGTATCCCCGTCGCGCGCCACACCCACCACGCCGCAGAAGACGTGATACGGACACTTGAAGATATCTATCTTTATCTTCGAAAATGTTCAACACCGAGTGTTGAACATTTGAACATTATGAAGAGCGACTCGCTAAAAACCATTCCTAGAAACTCGTAAAGGCATTTCGCAGATGCGTGCGGGAAAGAAGATTTGAGATAACGAAGGAGAGGATAAGGGCGGCCAGAAGAAGAAAAAAATCTTCTGCCACTTCAGGGAAACGGAAAGCGTAAAAGACAGCAGTTAACTGTCCCTCGCCGCCTTTACTTTTAATGGAATCTCTAAACGCAAGCACTTTTGAAAGAAGGGGTGAGAACGGAACAGAGAGGGGTATCTCCGAGATAATGAGCTGGTCAGTTTTATTTGATGAAGGAGTAGGGTCGATAAAACGTCCTGTGGAAGAGGTAACAGTTGCGGGAGTTGTCGTTGCTGCCGCCACTCCTGGAGCTTCAATGATTTCAGAAGCCCACGCAAATTGTGGAATTATTGTTACGGAACTTGTCGCTATGTTTGAATTCGCAACGTATCCGTAAAAGGCCGTAAGCGATGGATGGCGACCGATGGCTTTTACCTGTGCCTCGTTTGTATAAACACCCGGGGGCGTTTTTCCGTTGAAAATTGAAGTATACGTTACCTCAATTTCCTCATTAGGGTACACATTTCCCAGTTTCCATTTTTGCTCTTTTAAAATATCACCCGCTTCGTTCTTGAGCGTATCTACAAGAGTCGCGTAATGAGCAATACCTCCTTTATTTTTTATAAAAATCCGATAATTGACTGTTGTGGTTCCAGCAGTGGGAAAAAAGACATCGTTTGTTTTGGTAATGACAAGCTCCGGGTCGGGAGTAAGCGTAATCCTTTCTCCACTCCCGCCGGGAACATAATCGCGAGCAGTGATGGTAACTGCTTCTTTATTATCTTTCATATCAGCATCCGTTTCCGTGCTTGATACTACAACCGTGCTTGTAATGGAAGTCTCTCTGAATGGAACTCCGAGAACGCGCGCATTATAAGAGACTCTTACAATTCCGCCCGCGGAAATATCGGGAATATTCCAGAAGGTCTGTCCGGTGTCGGAGTTTTCAGCAGTGTACCCGGGTTCAAAAGCCATAAATCCTCTTCTGTCAAAGGTGTTTTGAATCCTTACCCCAGAGGCCGTAGCATCGCCTCGGTTTACAATGGTGTAATTGTAACGCACATATTCCCCCGGTCCGAAAAAGTTTTTTTCGGGAGTCGTCACTTGCGTCCCAATCCAAAGGTCTGGCTGACCAAAGGAGATACTTCCGGACCAATCCCCGAAAATATTTAAAATGGCAAGAATCCAGTTTTGACCGATTACATTGCTGTTGGCAACGTTGATAATGTTTGCCGCCGCATAGGCGTTACCCGTGTACGTTTCTCCCCCGCCAGAGGTTTTGTTATCTCCAGTCAGTGCGTAGACCCCCACATCATTTGAAATTGAAGCAGTATTTTGCGTATTGAGATTAAGATTGGAAAGTGAACTGAAAGGAGAACTATTTCCATTTCCATTCTCCTCTCCGAGTCCGAACAGTTCAACTCCAGTCGCTGTTTCTCTCCAAGAAACTCCCGGCGGAGCGTTAAAAACATTGCCGAGCCAATTGCCGTGAATACGAACAAGGAGTCGCAATGTGCTCCCGCCGACAAGATTTGAATTTACTTGGTTGAATACGTTCGTGCCGGACGAAGCGTTTCCTGTCACTATAAGACCCTCTTCTGCTATATTGTTTCCTGTATCGGCGTTTGTGGAAACGTTATTTTCAACCGAGGCTGAATTATCGCTGGAGATGTCTGTGTGAGCGGGCGTTGAACCTTGCCCACGGAAGAAAAAGTTTGTGAAAAAATCGCTGTTTGGCAAAACAAGGTCGCCCCCCCAATCACCGAAATTATTTAACGTAAAAAGAAGATAGTTTGAGTTGACTATGTTGGTATTCGCGACATTTATAACATTTGCTCCTGCGTAGGCATCGCCCGTTGCAATAAGACCGTTATCCCCCGCTTCATTTTCACCAGTTTGTGCGCGCACAACAAGAGTGTTTGAAATTGACGCGGTACTGCTAACGGAAACTGTGGCAGACGTTCCATCTGAAAGAAGGGAACATTCTCCGCTTCCGCAGGACGGAAAAGAAGATGATGTGGAAGCGTTTTGAAAATCTCGCAAATCAATATTACCCTCAAGCCCGAAGAAATAATTGAGAAGGAAAAAAAGCGTGTACGAATCAATAATGTTCGTATTAACAAGATTAAAGACATTTGCTCCAGCGTATGCGTCCCCAGTAACAATAAGACCATCATCTCCCGTAACAGTATTTTCTCCCGTTGTCGCACTTGTTGTCACTGTGTTTTCAACAGTCGCTTCATTTGTCGCGTTGGTATTAAGAGAAGTAGATTCTCCCGTATTTTCAGTATTATTTTGCGTTTCGGAAGTTCCTCCCCCTCCATTGCTTACTTCATTAGTATTGACCGTAGACCCCGCATCCGTAAGCGCCACCGCATCTCCAGTAACGATAATTCCCCCGTCTCCAGTTTGTCCTTCGGGCGCTGGCGTCAAAGATTCCTCGGCGAGAAGAAGAAGTGGTTGAAAAACAAGCGAAAAGATAAAAGCCATCGCGACAATGCGACTGTATGTTTTTTTGATATTAAAATGTGAAGCCGGAGAAAACATTTTTAAAGAATTGTTTGATTCGTGAAAGGAAGTAATATTTCCTTTCCTGAACTGCTTTTTTCATTTGCTCTTGAGAAGATGTTGCGGTTGTCGTTCCCAATTGCTCCTTTCCCGTCACACCCCATACTGATGATTTTCCAACACGTGATGTGGTTGCGGTTGAACTTGTGGCTTGTGCTTTTACGGACACGCGAGTTTTAACAGATGCACTTGTTGTTGAGTATGAACTCGTTTTTTCGACCTTAAGCGGCGCGCTACCTTTATACGTTTCATTAATATCTTCGACAACAACACCCCCAATAATGGTTTTTATTTTGACTGTTGCCGTGGCTTCAGGCGTAACAACTGTTCCGCCTGAACTTCCATTACCTCCGCTCGCCGAATTGCCTCCTGTATTCGCAGTTGCCGAGACATTGTTTTCAACTTCAACAAAAGCCCCAACTGGCAAAGCCATGAGGAAAAGGGTAAGAAAGATGATTGTTCTGCGTCTCATATCTTATGAAAGAACCCTTCGTGGCAAGAGCTCGTCTTAGAAAAAGACAAGCTCTTGCCAGAAGGGAGGAAATCCTCTCTGTCAGTTTGCGGATGGCAAATTGACAGATTTTCCTCCTTTCATGGTTTAGCGTCGGATGCGAACAATGTTCTCGTTAGCAATTGTGACTACTGAAGACAGAAAATCTGCTACTCCAGTAACAACAAAGTGGCTAATCGTCGAACGTTACTCGAACGATATTGGAGTTCACAACATTTACAACCCATGACTCCGAATCAGCGTCACCAGTGTTATTGGTGCCGCCATTGCCGCCGTTGGCGTCGTTGTCATCGTTTCCAGTGTTGCTGTCCCAGTTATCATCGTCAATGTTACCGCTGCTAACATAGCTATCAGCAGAACCGCCGTTGGCGTTGTTGCCGCCAGTGTTGGCGAGTGTGTCAACGTAGTTGTAGACATGGGCATCGTTATCGATGTCAATGTCAACATCGTCAGCGCAACCACATTCAACATCTACATCTACATCGTTGTAGTTGACCCCATTATAAACACTGGATAATGCCCAAGCGTAACCAGTGTCATTGGTGCCGCCATTGCCGCCGTTGGCGTCGTTGTCATCGTTTCCAGTGTTGCTGTCCCAGTTATCATCGTCAATGTTACCGCTGCTAACATAGCTATCAGCAGAACCGCCGTTGGCGTCGTTGCTGCCAGTGTTGGCAGTCGTGTCAACGTCGTTGTAGACATATGCGTCGTTATCGATGTCAATGTCAATGTCGTCCCAGCTATGTGCTGAAACAGGCGAAGCAAAAACAACGAGCGCGAGTATTGTCATACCTGCTACAAATTTTTTCATCATTGCAATATTTTGATTATTCCTACTAATTCGTCCACTTCCTCCGTCCCTTAAGGGAATACGGAAGAAGCAAACATTCTCGACCTTTGTGGATAAAAAAATCCACATGTTGATTCGGGAATATTCACGCAATCATTCAATGTTCAACGCAATGTTCAACACCGAGTGTTGAACATTGCGTTTATTCTTGTGAAATCTTTTCTGTGAAAGTGCGGTGAATACTTCTGAAACAAAACGTGGACTCTTTCTTCCCTACAAACAAAAAAGCCACCTATAAAGGCTTAACGGCCTTCAGTGGCTTTTTCCAACACTTGATATAACAGAAAAAAAGAAACCTTGTTCATCACTTTCATATCTGCCTTGGTTTCCCTCTCAAGACTGTCGTATGATGGCTATATGATAGCAGTGAGGTGGGTAGCGTCAATGATTTTTCAACATTTTTTTAATACAGAGAACAGTTGTAATGGAGTGTCAATGCTTCCGTCTCCTCTAGTGAGGAAAAAACTCCAGGAAGGGCACTCAACCAAGGAAACCGGCCTGTAAAGGCCGAAGATTGAGCGCCCTTCCTGGAGTTTTTCTCTGTCCCGCATTCTAAATAGGAAACCTTTCTTGTCAATACATACTGGTACTGCGCGCGCACGGGGTATGTGTCAAAGCTAAACCCGAATTACGAACTGGGAAAAAGCTAGATTACAAAAAGCAAAAACTCCGTTTCAATGGCGTTTCATCAAATGTTCAACACTCGAAATGTTCAACACTCGAAATGTTCAACACTCGAAATGTTCAACACCGAGTGTTGAACATTTGAACGGAGTGAGGAGTTCGAACTTCTTAAGATTTTAGCTTTAATTCACCTCTTCTGCTTTTTATAGCTAAAATAGTTAAAACCAATATATAGACAATATGTTCATCAATAAGGGGGTTGTTCTCTGGAGGAAAGAGTGCTAACCACATTAAAGCCATCATTGTTATCCCAGCCACAGCTCCCCAAAAAACAAACCTGTTGAGTAACAAAGTTAACCCGACAAAGAGAAGCCCGACCATAAAGAGCCAATCAACGAGAGGTAATCCAGCTAGACTTTTAAAGAAAGGGGCTAGAGGCCCATCAATACCAAACGTTAAAAAACCGTACGTTGGTGACCCACCATTAATCCACGCTTTCTCTGCTGTGGTGGCAAAACCCAACCCAAATAATTTATCCGCAAATGCCCAAAGAAATATAAAAGCCATCACGAAACGTAACTTCAGAAATGCAATTTTCCGTATATTCATATGTACTTAGTGTATCACTAAATACACAATTCTATTCAAAAAAGATGTGAATTTGTACATTGGGTCGGCACTTTGCTCTGCTAGCCTCAATATCATCTTAGAAATTGTGCCGTCCATAGGTGTCTATCATAACCGATAGACCTCATTTCTGCGTGATTTTTGCTCCTCGCAAAAACCATCGTCGAAAGCATGCTAACTCGTACTGCTCGCTGCTACGCCCCTCGCAAAGCTCGGGACGCTGAAATTTTATAGTAGCTCCATCTACAGGTGTCGACACTTACCATGTCGACTCGCTCGTTAAAAACCCTCGTCGAAAGTGTGCTCATTTCGACGCGATTTTTACGCTTAAAAATCGGCTGCCGGACTTGGACTCGAACCAAGATTCTATGCTCCAGAGGCATATGTCCTACCATTAGACGATCCGGCAAAATTACTTTTCAATGTGTCCTACTCCCTCGCCAAATCCTTGACGATCCCTCGGCCATAGCCTACGGGCGAGACCGGCAATTACACAGAATTTATAACACAGAAAAGATGAAATTAAAATGTTGTAGAATGAGGATGACATGTCCATAGGAGATATAGATTACGCGATATTTTTCACCCTCTACGGACTTTCTAATTCCGTTTTTGGGAAGTTCGCTGTTATTTTTCTCGGCGAATATCTTATTTACATTGCAATCTTTATTTTTCTTATTGTTGCATACAGAGATTGGAGAAAAGAAAATAGAGCGCACATCGGTCGATACCTTCTGCCTCTCTTTTCTGCATTCGTATCGGTCGGTGCTGTAGTAGCCTTTATCCGTATTTTTGTTGAGCGTAATCGTCCTTTCATCACATACTCTCTCCCCTCCATTCTCACAGAATTTTCTTACTCTTTTCCTTCAGCTCATACAATTTTTATTTTCTCCCTCGCGACCGGAACTCTTTATTTCAACAAAAAACTTGGGGTTGGGCTATTTGTTGCAGGAATACTCATAGGAGCTGCGCGAGTCGCGGGCGCAGTCCACTATCCATCCGACATTGTCGCGGGTGCGCTTCTCGGAATTCTCACAACATTGTTCGTGGGTACTGTGCTCAAAGCGATGTATCCAAAACACGTATGAACGCGGGCGCAGTGCGTGCTGAATTAAAACACCTTACCAATCCACGCAAAGCGAAAATTCTCAAGCGATTCTTTAAGACAGGGAAGGGAGAGTACGCGGAAGGTGATATGTTTTTAGGAATTACCGTACCGCAATCGCGAAAAATCGCACAAACATATAGAGACATCCCTTGGAAAGCTCTCCACGCTCTTATTAAAAGTCCTTATCACGAAGAGCGGCTTGTTGCTCTTTTGATTTTGGTTGAGCGATTCCAAAAAGGAAACGAAGTTGAAAAAGAAAAAATTTATCGCTTCTACCTCTCTCACACAAAATATATTAATAATTGGGATTTGGTTGATTTGAGCGCCGAGAAAATAGTCGGTGCCTATCTTGAAAAGAAAAGCCGTGCCCCGCTCGTCAGACTCGCGAAATCAAAAAGCCTGTGGGAAAGACGCATAGCAATCATCGCGACATTTTACTTTATAAAAAAGGACAATGCGAATGAAACCTTTCGCATTGCAAAGATACTTTTAAAAGACCGCCACAACCTTATACAAAAAGCCGTCGGCTGGATGTTGCGTGAAATCGGAAAACGAGTATCAAGAGAGAAAGAGGAAGAATTTCTCATGCAACATCTTAATTCCCTCTCCCGTACAACACTTCGCTACGCGATAGAACATTTCCCCGAACCAAAAAGAAAAAGATATTTAAAAGAAAATATTAGGTAAACAAAAAGCCCCACGGTTTTTAAAACGTGGGGCTTAGATAAAGAACTACTTAACTACTTGCAAGCTAGAAAACCAATACTGTGAACTCGTCATCAATCCCAAGCTCGCCAAAGCGCAAAAAGAATTCGCCGAACTCCTAAAATAGCATTTTTAAGTGAAAAGTGAGCATGATATAGTTAGATCTGTTAGTTTTAAACTTTTAATAATTTTATACAACATTCATGAGTAAAACGGTCCTTATGTATATTGTGGGCGCAGTTGTGGTTGTCGGAGGAGCGGGTGTGGCAGTTATAATGAGTAAATCACCTGACCAGGCAGGAACACCAGCGGCTCTGCAAGATTCCGTACAAACTGCACGAGAAGCGGGCAGTGGCATGGCGACAGGCAAAATGTCCATGAAGGACCTTATGGTTTCAGGCATTGCGCAGAAGTGCACGGTAGATTTTACAACTGATAGTTCACAATCATCAGGCACCGTGTATGTGGCTAACGGAAAGACTCGTACAGATTTCGATACTACTGCGTCAGGTGTGAGCGTTAAAAATCACATGATTGTTGATGGAGTGACGAGCTATGTGTGGACATCACTTTCAAACCAAGGTATGAAAATTGTTGTGGATACATCCGTTTCAAAAACAAGTATGTCAAATCGAGGTCTTGACTACAACCAAGCGCTTGGTTATCAGTGCTCTCCATGGACCGTAGATGCAAGTATGTTTGTACTCCCTAAGGGAGTCACCTTCACAGACCTCTCTTCTATGATGGAGAGTTTGCCGGAAATTCCAAGCTCATACTAAATCTCATCTTCCAGTTAGAAAAAACCCCACCTTCTGCCAACCAGCGGAGCGGAGAGTTTTTTATCCGATAATAAAATCGAGGCCGTGAGGAAAACTTTCCCTCACTGACGCCTTGGTGACGAAAATAAATTTCGCTCTCTTGTGGAGCATAGGAATATCTTTCGCACCAACATAGCCCATGGTGATGCCAAGTGCTTTCGTAAGACGCTCAACAATGGGAGCTACGGGCCCCTTATAGAGAACGTGAGCTTCCACTCCTTCGGCTACCGTATTCTCCCCTTTTGAAAAATAGCGGTCGCTTGAATGCTTTTCTTTTATCACCGCAGAAGATCCCATACCGCGATACACTTTGTATTTTTTCCCATTTTTCTCAATGATTTTTCCTGGGGACTCAAGCGTGCCGGAGAACATGTTTCCCATCATGACAGCACTCGCCCCCGCGGCAAGCGCTTTGGCAATATCGCCGGATGTTTTTATTCCTCCGTCGGCGATAACAGGGACTTTGTATTTTTTCGCGACACGTGAGACAGCGAGAATCGCTGAAAATTGCGGAACTCCGACACCCGATATAATGCGTGTAGTGCAAATAGAGCCCGGACCAATACCGACTTTGATAGCGTCAGCAAAAGAGACGAGTGCAAGGGCTGCTTGCGCCGTTGCGATATTGCCAACAATAAGTTTCGCTTTCTTTAATTTCTTCTTCATTGCCCTAGCTCCTTTGATGACATTGAGATTGTGTCCATGAGCGCAATCAAGCACGATGGCGTCTGCTCCGGCAACTTCGAGTGCCTGTGCTCGCGCGATATCAAACGGCCCGCATGCAGCGGCGACAAGCACCTTTGCTTTCTTAGCTTTTCTCACTTCTGCAACTTCGCTTTCAAGGGTGGAGTTTCGATGAATGACGCCAAGTGCGCCGAGTTTGCCCAAAGCAATTGCCATATCAGCTTCCGTTACTCTGTCCATGGCGGCAGAAAGGAAAGGTAGACGCAAAAAAAGACCGCGAGCTACTTCGGTCTCCACATTGGCCTTATGGGGTTCCACACTGCTTGCTTGGGGCTCAATTAACACGTCATCAAACGTGAACGCCCGGGGAAATGGTTCCATGTTCCAGTATAGGACATTCGCAATTCCTTTTCCAGAGTACGGATATCCGCTTGCTAGCAGATTCCTCGAACTCACGCCGTCGCGCTCGCTAGTCTCTGTAAAAAGAATTGCTCACTTTAAAAGTGGAGTTGAAAAAAGCAAAAAGCCTACTTTTTGCTTTTTAAGCTTACCGCCTTAACAAAAGCTGTAAATAGAGGGTGCGGTGAGAGCGGATGAGCTTTGAATTCAGGGTGAAATTGTGTCCCTAGAAAGAACGGATGGACAGACTTAGGAAGCTCCGCTATTTCCATAAGCACGCCGGAGGGCGAGGTGGCAGAAAAGACAAGACCTGCTTTCTCCAATTCTGCAATGTAATTAGGATTGACTTCATAGCGGTGACGATGACGTTCGGAAATTTCATCACTCTTGTATGCTTCATGGGCGTGTGTCCCCTTTCGGACGAGAGCGGGGTATGCTCCGAGACGCATGGTGCCTCCATATTTTTCTTCCGCAATATGCTTTTTCTGATCGAGCATAACATCAATGACCGGGTGTGTGGTTTCCGGAAATACTTCGGTTGTCATTGCGTCGGTAAAGCCCAAAACATTGCGTGCGTATTCAATAACCGCAAGCTGCATGCCGTAACAAAGTCCAAGATACGGAATGTTGTGCGTACGGGCATATTCAATAATTTTTATTTTTCCTTCAATGCCGGTTGAGCCGAACCCACCGGGAACAATAATGCCGTCAAATTTTGAAAGTTGGCGAAGGTTTACTTTTTTTCCTTCAAAGTCTTTTGAGTTAAGCCAGGTGAGCTTGGGTTTTACCCCCACTTTGTAGCAGGAGAATTTAATCGCTTCAATGACGGAGAGATAGGCGTCGCTTAATACAAAACTTCCCGTATCAAAATATTTTCCGGCAACAGCAATATTGACCTCTTGCTCAACATTCTTCATTCGGTCAACAAAGTCGCGCCAGTCGCTCATTCCGTTATCGTTCTTTGGCTTAAGATGAAGAATTTTGAGAATTTTCTTACCTATTCTATCGCGTTCAAAATTTACCGGCACTTCATATATGCTCTCAATATCGGGAGCAGAAATAATATTCTCTGTCGGAACATTGCAGGAAATGGAAATTTTCTCCTTACGCTTGTCATCAAGTGCCACTTCGCTTCGGGCAATAATCATGTCTGGCTGAACTCCGTAGGAGTTAAGGGTTCTCACCGCATTCTGCGTCGGGCGCGTTTTCATTTCACCGATTTTGCTCGGGATTGGAAGAAATGAAACGAGGATAAACATCACGTCCTGGGGATTTTTGAGTTTAAGTACTCGCGCTGCCTCAACAAAGAGGATATTTTGATAATCCCCTATGGTACCTCCGATTTCAACGAGCGTAATATCTGATTTGTTTATTTCTGCCGCTTTCATAATGCGATTGGTAATCTCCTCCGTAATATGAGGAATCGCTTCAACGCATTTGCCTTTGTAACCCAAATTGCGTTCCTTATCAATCACATGCTTGTAGACAATGCCGCTCGTAATGTAGTCCTCCGAGTTGAGCCCCACATCCATAAAGCGCTCGTAATTGCCCATGTCCTGGTCGCACTCCATTCCCGAGTCAAGCACAAACACCTCGCCATGCTCGGTCGGATTCATAGTGCCCGCGTCAACATTGAGATATGGGTCGATTTTGATTGGATTAACGACAAAACCCTTGCCCTGCAAGATACGGCCAATTGAAGAAGTAGCGATGCCTTTGCCCACGCCCGACATGACGCCTCCGATAACGAATATATATTTGTGTTTCTTCTTTCTCGGCAAATCGGCCATGGAAATTACTTTTTAAGATAGCGTGTGACTGCCAGGTAGCTTGATACCGCTCCAATGAGGACTCCAGACCCGACAATTGCAGCAAAAAAGGTAAGGAAATGGCGAAGATAATATTCAAACATATTTAAGCCTACGAAGAAACTTGTGGTAAAGGAGCCCAACCAGAAGGAAAGCGGGTAAAACATAAGGAGAGTAAGAATTGCGGCAATGAAACCATAGAGCATCCCTCCAACAATGAAAGGACCTTGGACATAAAAATCGCTCGCCCCTACAAGACGCATGACATTAATTTCTTCCCGAGAAATATAAATAACAAGACGAATGGTATTAAAGGTAATGAGTATTGAAATAATGCCGAGTATAAGCATGAGAAAGAATCCGAGTTGCGTTGCCGAGTCTACAATTTTGGAGAGGCGGTCAATTGCAACCTTATTCTGAAAATAATTTATTTTATCAATGATAGGCGTGCCTGCAGTAGAAAGAATATTCTCACTCTGCAAATATTGTGCGATACCTTCGTACTGGGAGGGCTCTTTGGCTTTGATATTAAGAGAAGCGCCGAGCGGGTTTTCTTCTAGCTCATCTAGTGCCTGCAGGGTGAACTCATCGTCTTTGTGACGTTCTTTGAAGTTTGCAAGGGCAACTTCGCGGGAAACATAAGAAATCGAGGAAACCTCCGGCAGGGTTTCAAGGCCTTTTTTAATAGTGAGAATTTCTTCCTCGGGAGCGGACGTCACGAAATACACATTGATATCCACTTTGTCCCGAAGAGTGGCGAGCGAGAAATCAAAGACTGCTCCAAGAAAAATAATTGAGCCGATAACAAAAAGCGTCACCACCATAATGAGGACTGATGAAAGCGAAACAAACCCATTTCTCCAGAAATTAAAAAATCCTGATTTGAGTATTCTTTTTGCGGTAGTTAAAAACATGTAGGTCTTAGAGAGTATATCGTCCCTCTTTATCATCCCTTACCATTTTACCTCCTTCCATGGTAATTACGCGCTTGCCCAACGAGTCTATGACACCTTTATTGTGCGTCGTCAAAATTATCATTGTGCCGAGGTCATTAATACGCTTGAGAATCTGCACAATATCGTAGGTGTTGACCGGGTCTAAGTTCCCTGTCGGCTCGTCAGCAATAATAACATCCGGTTGATTGACAATTGCGCGCGCTATAGCCACACGCTGTTTCTCGCCTCCCGAGAGCTCATGCGGAAAATTCCAGATTTTCTTTCCCAAATCCACAAGTTCAAGCACGTGGGGAACATCGGCCTGTATCGCTTCATCCACTTTTCCCGCTGCTTCCATCGCAAAAGCGATATTTTCATAGACAGTCTTATCGGGGATAAGGCGAAAATCCTGAAACACCATACCGATTTTCCGGCGCAGTTTCGTCACATCTGACCTTTTGAGCGCGTGCACGTCAGTCGATTCAAAAAGGACCTTCCCTTGAGTGGGACGCTCTTCCGCGAGAAGCAGTTTGAGCAAAGTGGTCTTTCCAGCACCCGAATGGCCCACTATGGAGAGAAACTCGTTGGGCTCAATTGAGAAGGTGACATTATCAACCGCCACAGAATTGTCGGGATATATCTTTGAGACCTTATCAAAATAAATCATAGATTATATCGTTATAGTATAGCTCACGTGGGAGACTTTTCAAAAGTAACCGTTCGCAACCCCCTTGCAGAGTACGGATATTTTTGTGCTCAAAAATTCCTCGAGCTCACGCCGTCACGCTCGCTAGTCTCTGCAAGGGGGTTGCTCACTCTAAAAAATAAAAATCAGAGGAGAAAGCTTAGAGAGTCCTTTCAGCTTCAATAAATTCAGACAGGTCCCCTTTAAGTACGCGGTCAATGTCACGCACTTCAACCTCTGTCCGATGGTCTTTTATCATTTTATAAGGGTGAAAGACGTATGAGCGGATTTGATTACCCCACTCAATATCGGTTGTTTTGCTTATATACATACCTTTCTCCTTTTTCATACGCTCTTCTTCAAGGGCTTTGTAAATTTTGCCCTTAAGGATGAGAAGTGCCTTTTCTTTATTCTGACCTTGGGAACGCTCCGAGTCCACGTGAGCGGAAAGTTTGGTGGGAGTATGGACAATGCGAACCGCAGTTTCACGTTTATTGACATTTTGCCCTCCCGGCCCGGATGAGCGGGCGAATTCAAAGGTAATATCGTCTTCGGAGATTTCAATGTCTTTTTCATTTGTTTTTTCAAACTTTGGGATTATTTCAACGAGGCAAAAAGATGTGTGACGGAGCTTTTTTGAACTAAAGGGTGAAATTCGGACAAGGCGGTGTACGCCCGATTCGTTTTTCAAAATACCGTACACGCTTTCCCCGAAAATTTCAACCGTAACATTGCGGTACCCGCCGTGGTCGTTTTCATTTTTGTGCAAGATGAAAGATTTCCATCCTTGACGTGTGAAGAACTTGAAATACATATCAAGAAGAATGTGCGCGAAATCTTCGGCGTCATCTCCACCTGCTCCAGAAAAAATAGTCATGATTGCATTTCCTCGGTCATACTCCCCCACACCAAGAGTCTTGTCTTTAAGCTTCTGAATTTCTTTGATGACAGATTGCGCCCGCGTTTTGTCACTCCAAAAATTAGGTGCAGCCATGAGGGCCTCAAGTTCCTTAATGTTATCTGGAAGAGGGTTGTTCATAATTATCCGAACTGTAGCAAAACTTCTGTATCTCAACAATATAAGGAAGCTAATTTTCTTTATATGAGGCGCTTTACGCTTCACGCGTGATATCGCGATGGAACCACCATCCACCCACAAACGCAGCGATAAGAGCAAAGGCAGTTACCAAAACAAGGTACCATACATTACCGCTAAGAACTGCATTTCCAAAAAGAATAACAAGAGTAGTTCCTGGCGTGTGAGGTACCATCATTGAAACAATAAAAACTGGAAATGAGACGGTAGTAAGTCCAGCCGCATACGCGAAAACTTCGGGAAACCCGGTAAAAGCGAGACGGGCCTTGAGAAAAGAAGAAAGTTTCGAGCCGCGAGAAAGCATTTTTTCAATAAGCGGCATCTGGGACCGAGGTACGAAAAATGCAATTATAGGGCGTCCGAAGAAACGACTTAAGTAAAATGCAACCGAGAACCCGAGTACATCGCCAATAGCGGTAATTGCGAGACCGTTCCAAAAACCAAATGCCGCGCCGGCAATCGCATACACAGGTCCGCCTCCCAGAGGAACAACAATAATGGTTGTCATTTTGAGAGCAATGATTGCAAGAGGGCCCCACATTCCAACTGTTTTAACAATTTCTTCGAGACGGTCGATACCAATTGAAGCGGTAAGCCAATAGGCAGTCCCGATTGCAATTACGATAAACGCAAGATTTTTCAGCGCATCGCGCCATGGCACTACTTTTTCCGTTTCTTCTGCACTAGGTTCGGGGATGGGTGTGTTCATTTTTGGAGCCAGTGGTCGGGTTCGAACCGACGACCTATCCCTTACGAAGGGATTGCTCTACCAACTGAGCTACACTGGCAAACTTCTAGCGAGTAAACGAGCACTTTTAGCTCTTCTGCTTATTGGTCGATTACTTCTTCCTTTCCCTTTATTAAGATTAGCAAATGTTGAACTTAGTGCATCACAGTTTGGACAAACCAAACGAAGATTGCTCTGTGTGTTATTACGCCAATTGCCATCAATGTGATCTGCAACAAGCGGCACGGATCCAGTAGTTTTATTAATCTCTGACCAACCACACAAACAACATTTATCCTCAAACTTGCGACGTAAATACCGTTTAATCGGTCTTGAGACTATACCAGTGACTTTCAATCCCGTCACCTTACCCGATTTCCATTTTTGAATATGAGACAAATATTGCTGTTCAGCCTGACATTTGTTACTGCAATATGTATACCCGGCACGAGCTACTTCCTTATCGCACACAAGACACTTGCTTCTCAATTTTTTAGGCATTGGCACAATATAAGTATACTTAAATTACCGACCAGTGTAAAAATTAACACTGGAAGTATTTTGATGTACCAGAATGAACTTTGGGTGTCAAAACAGTTTGCACCCTCCATAACTTGAGCCGATGGCCAGATTTGAACTGGCGACCTACTCCTTACCATGGAGTTGCTCTACCAACTGAGCTACATCGGCGAGTGAGGAACAAAGAGAATGCTAGCATGCTCTTTGATTCCGAACGATGCCGATGTAAGCTTTGCTTACAATCGGCGCACCTCCTTAATATTGAACACTAAAACAGCGAGCTTGCATCATAGTATACCAAAACGCCTTTTTCAAACGGTTAAATTTTGGAGAGAAATCCCTCGTTGAAAGGCCTAATTCTTCGTGCTATAGTGGGCGGATTCCAATCGCGGGATGGAGTAACAGTAACTCGAAAGGCTCATAACCTTTAGACCCTGGTGCGAATCCAGGTCCCGCAACAAGCAGTCCACGCCGCTTCAAAGCGGCGTGGATTTTATATAGTGAGTATAGTAATCTAACAATTACGTCGATGTAGCTGTTTTGGTTAGAAATCGACGTTAAGTGGTAAAGTAAATACTTGTCGACGTAGCTGTTTTGGTTAGAAATCGACGTTAAGTGGTAAAGTAAATACTTGTCGACG
>JBBTXU010000024.1:0-7345 GCA_038062155.1 Patescibacteria group bacterium
AAGTTAGAACCTCCCAAAAGTGTTGGAAACAATGGGCGGATTAAACAAATCTATGCTGAAAGTTCATCAATGTGGAGGTGGCGGGAATCGAACCCGCGTGCAAGAAAAGAGTTCGCAATGTTACTACGGTGCGTAGTTCATTTAATTCGTCATTCGCTAACAGGCGAAGACGATTTAAGTAACAAGCGTAGGAAACGAACAAAACCGCTTATTACCGATTCAATCGGTGTCAGACTCACGCTTGAAAGGCGTGAGTCTTAAAGTCCGGAGATATTACACCCCATCTGCGCTTCCGAACAGAGTGCAGAGGAATGTCACTTACGCCGAAGCGTAAGCGAAGGCAAAATCGTTTACCGTAAAATACGGCGAAACAAGTGATTTTACTTTTGATACTAAGGTGTTTGCACTTAGTGGTTTCCTCAACATATTAGGAGAAATGAGGAATACTCCGCATCGCACATTGCGAATTCTCGCTCTTGTCTAGGCCGATCACCCCCCATCTGCTCACAATATGAAATTACGTACACATGGCAGTTGACCGGCAATGTCAAAAAACCCCGAACTCGCATTATACCTCAAAAAATGCCCCTTTGTCAAACACAACTTCCCTGTGTGGCTAAGCCAAGGACTCAAAATCCCATTTTCTTGTATGATTAAAGAAATGGAGGCCTTTAAAATTCCTTTTCTTATCTCCTATTTTTTCACATTCGTGAGCGCGGCTGTCGTCGCTCTCTTCCTTCTTTTTACCGCATACCGAAAGGATAGGGCGGCGCGCGGTTTTGCCAACCTCTCGCTCGCTTTAGCCGGCTACGCCATCTTTCTTTTCTTTGCAATTTTTACGGAGACCATTGAATACAAACGAACCCTCTTTCTTATTTCTGGCATTCCGTTCATTTTCATTGGAACTTCTTTTCTTGATTTTGTCATTGCCTTTACCGAAGCACACTCCACAATTCGCTACGATAGACGTTGGAAGCTTCTCTACTATATTCCCGGGCTTATTATTATGGGATTTTATTTTAGCGATATTTTTACAGGGACAACACAGATGCTCATGAAAGATCTCCAGTTTCGTGAGAACTGGTTCCCGTGGCCTGACATTGGACCCGTCTTTCCTTTTTTCACATTTCACTTTTTCATCTCTTTTACTGCAGGATTTTTTATGCTATGGCGTCTTCGTCGTGAAGTGGATAAAACCATACGGGCACAGATTAATTACACGTTCTGGACAACTGCAATTGCTGCTTATGGTGGGTCAACGCTTTGGTTTCTCTGGTACAAAATTCCATTTCCGCCTATTGGAGCGTTTATCATTCCGGTCTATGTCTTTGGACTGTTCTATACCATCACCCGTTTCCATCTCTTCAATGCAAAGGTCATTACTGCCGAACTCTCGACTATCTTTGTCTGGATGATTATGGTCGCTCGAATGGTTGTCGCAAACAATCTCTATGAATTCCTCCTTGATTTAGGTGTCCTCCTTCTCACAGTTTTCTTCGGAGTGTTTACCATACGTAGCGTGCAAGGGGAGGTAAATCAGAAAGAGCGCTTAGATGTTGCCAATAAATCGCTTACAGACCTCAACCTCCATTTGGAAGAAAAGGTTGCCGAGCAGACAGTTGAAGTCCGCAAGGCATATGAAGTGGAAAAGAAAGCGCGCATTGAGCTCGAAGAGCTTGATAAAGCAAAGGATGAATTTATCCTCACGACCCAGCATCATTTGCGCACACCACTTACTGTTGCGAAAGGATTTTTGCAACTGCTTTCCGAGAAGAAAGAAAAAATTGGTGAAGAAGAAAGTGTCTATGTACAAAAAGCGCTTGAAGCGACAGAAAAAATGAGAGAATTAATCAACGACTTTCTTAATGTTTCGGCAATGAAGGTAGGAAAGACCAACTTAGCCCTTGAACCAATATCTTTGGAAACACTTGTGGAAGGTGTTTCAAATGAATTTGAGTTGCAAATAAAAAAGAAGTCACTTTCTCTTTCAATTTCATTCTCTCCAGAGGCAAAAAAGGTTACAGTCAATGCCGATAAAAGAGCACTTAAAGCTGTATTTTCAAATATCCTCGACAATGCAGTAGCTTACACACCCTCAGGCGTTATTTCTATTGGAGGGAGTGTTATCAATCACCCAATTGAGAAAAAGCTCTATGCTCGTATAACAATTACGGACACAGGTATTGGTATTGCTTCGGAAGAAATTGGTACACTCTTCACCCACCTTTTTGAACGCGGTAAGGAAGCAGCGGATATTAATGCTGTAGGAAAGGGAATTGGACTTACACTTTCAAAAAATATTATTCAAGCGCATGGTGGTACGATTGAAGCTACGTCCCAAGGCCGTGGCCAAGGTACGACATTTACCATTCTCCTTCCTCTATTCTCACAGATATCATGACACCCTCTATCTATTCCATCGCTCCGTTTATAAGCGCCGTTCTCTTTCTCTATCTCGGGCTTTTTGTTTTTTCAAAAAACTGGAAATCGCTGACTCACACAACCTTCTTTTTTGTATGTTTGGTTACGACAATCTGGGAATTTAGCTGGTCGATTCTTTTCAACATAGCTGACCCCACAGCTGCGATGTTTATTGTGCGGATAGGGTATACCGGCGTCATTTTTATTCCCATATCTCTCTATAATTTTTTCTTTACTTTTCTCAAGCCGCAGCAAAAGTTCTATCGAATACTTTTATTCTTTTTCTACGCACTAAGCTTCTTTTTTATTGCGATGCTTTGGTCTGGCACGTACTTTGTTTCCGGTATCTACAACTATTTTTGGGGATTTTATCCTAAAGCTGGTATTCTCCATCCGTTCTATATGGGCATCCTGATTTTTTTCCTAACTGCAATTTTTTTCTATATGGTGTATTCAGTGTTTCGCAGTACTCCAAAAGAAAATCATATACGCCGGGAGCAAATCAAGACCACTCTCTGGGCATTCATATTTTATTTTTTTGCAAGCTTTGATTTTGTGGCAAATTACGGGTTTGAATTTTATCCTATCGGTTTTATTTTTATTCTCATCTTCCTAAGCATCATAGGCTATTCAATTGTTCGCCAAAAACTCTTCAATATTCGCGCAATTGTTGCCGAACTTCTCATGCTTTCCCTTATCATGGTGTTGGGCTTGAGGCTTTTCTTTGTTGAGTTTCTGCGCGGCACCTTCTTTGACGTGCTTCTTTTTGTGGGGGTATTTATTGTCGGTATTTTCCTTGTCAGGAGTGTTCGAAGAGAAATCAAGCAAAAAGAGCGTCTTGATATTGCAAATAAAGCGCTCACTGACCTCAATTTGCATTTGGAAGAGAAAGTGGCCGAGCAAACGGTTGAAATCAGAAAATCCTATGAAGTAGAAAAAAGAGCGCGCATTGAACTTGAAGAATTGGATAAAGCGAAAGACCAATTTATTCTCAATAGTCAGCATCACTTACGCACCCCACTGACCGTCATGAAAGGCTTTGTCCAGGCCGCACTCGATAAAAAAGAGGGGCTTGATAAGGAGACTAAAGGATACCTAGCAAAGGCGATGGAGGCATCGGAGAGGATGACCTCGCTCCTCAATGATTTATTGGGTGTCTCGCAATTTGAAGTCGGAAAAGCAGTGCTTACTCCCGAGTCGGTAGACTTATATGACGTCCTTGATGAAATACATAAAGAGCTTGCATCCGAGATTGAAGTTAAACATCTCTCCTTTACGCTCTCGTTCACCCCTCAAGCATCTTCTGCGCGTGTTGTGGCGGACAGAAAAGTTATAAAAGCGGCACTCTATAACTTTGTTGATAATGCGGTTAAGTACACGGAAAAAGGGTCAATTGCGGTTGCAGGGGAAGTCGTTGTTCATCCCATTGAGAAAATGAAATTCCTTAAAATATCTATCAAAGACAGTGGTATTGGAATTTCAGCAGAGGACCTCTCAAGTATGTTTAATCGTTATTTTGAGCGAGGAGAGGAGGCTCAAAAAGTCTATACAACGGGAAAAGGTATTGGTTTGGCACTTTCACGCAATATGGTACGGCTTCATGGCGGGAAAGTCTCTGTTGACTCCGGTGGCATCGGCAAGGGGTCAACATTTATTGTTGAGCTACCTCTGCCAGTTTAGCTTCTTTATGAAAGTTCTCGTTTAAATTCTCGGCGGACATCACGCGCGGTGTCTCTTTTCTTTATTGTCTCTCGTTTGTCGTATTTTTTCTTTCCGCGGGCGATTGCGATTTCGCATTTTATCTTTCTTCCTCCCAGGAAAAATGAGAGGGGAATAAGAGCAAATCCTTTTTTATCTTCGGCATCAGAGAGTGTAACCAGTTCTTTTTTTGTAAGGAGTAATCGGCGTGCTCGCAACGGATCATACGTTTCAGGTACATTTTTTGGTTGAAGGGGAGATACGTTCATACCCAATAGATACCCTTCTTTTCCGCGCACAGTTACCCGCGCACCTGAAAGCGTGGCTTGTCCTTTTCGTAGTGCTTTTACTTCAAAACCAAAAAGCTCCACGCCCGCCGTAAAGCGCTCGAGGACATCGAAGTTCCGATAGGCTTTTCTGTTTTCTACAAGCATTTCATCATCCCGTTTAGAGATAGCCTCGCCCTCGTCACGGGGGCGAGGCGAGGGTGGAATTGATAACTATTGATTATAACCGTTAATAGAGATGTACGTGTCTAAGAGTGTGGTGTTCAAAGGCTGTAATCTCTAACGGGATTCACAATACCAGATAACTTCCGCCTCACAACGTATCATGTATAATGGTCTTCTATGGTTGAGCAAAACGCTCCAAAACGCAATATTCGCCTCACTATTAAGTCGCCCAAGGGCGGCAAACGCGATTCTCTCTCGCCATGGGGTAGTCTGGTTGCGACTCTCCTTATTTTTGTCACACTGCTCTCTTTGTACTCGTTCGTGAGCGATACATTTGTCTCGCCTCAAGAAATTCCACTCTCGGAATTGGCAGGTGACGTAGAAACAGGAAAAATAAAAACGATTAATGTCCGCGGGGAACAACTCGTCGCTCAATACGCAACAAGCACCGATGAAGTAAAGCAGTCCAAGAAGGAAGAGGGTACTGCGCTTTACCAAACGCTTTCAAACTACGGCGTCTCATCAGAGGCTTTGAGAAAAGTCACTATCAATATACAAAGTGACACTGGATTCCTCTTTTGGTTTTTGACTCTTACTCCCATTATTCTCCCCATACTGCTTATTGTTTTTTTCATTTGGTTTATGGGGCGCCAAGTAAAGGGTGCTGGCATGCAAGCATTTTCTTTCGGCCAATCAAAAGCGCGGCTTATCTCGCCTGACGATAAAAAGCAGAGAATGACTTTCAAGGACGTTGCAGGCGCAAAAGAAGCAAAAGAGGAGCTTGCTGAAATTGTTGATTTTCTCAAAAATCCTAAAAAATTCTTTGATATCGGGGCGCAAATTCCTCGAGGCATTATCCTTATGGGCGCCCCGGGAACAGGCAAAACTCTTCTTGCTCGCGCGGTAGCGGGGGAGGCGGGCGTTTCATTTTTCTCAATTTCAGGTTCCGAGTTTGTGGAAATGTTTGTCGGGGTGGGCGCCTCTCGCGTCCGCGACCTCTTCAAAATGGCCAAACATGTCGCACCGGCAATTGTCTTTATTGATGAAATTGATGCTGTTGGGCGTGTGCGAGGAACTGGTGTAGGTGGAGGAAATGATGAGCGTGAACAGACGCTTAATCAAATTTTAGTTGAAATGGACGGCTTTGAGCAGAATGAAAAAGTAATTGTCATGGCCGCAACCAACCGTCCGGATGTGCTTGACCCGGCACTCTTGCGTCCTGGTCGCTTTGACCGTCGCATAACGATTGACCTTCCCGATAGAAAAGACCGTGAAGAAATTCTCACAGTTCACTCCACCCGAAAGCCTTTTGCAGAAGACGTAAATCTCGCTGTTGTGGCGGAGCGCACCCCTGGATTTTCTGGAGCCGACCTCTACTCCCTCATGAATGAAGCAGCTATTTTAGCGGCACGCGAAAATCGTAAAAAAGTTTCCCAATACGACCTTGTTCGCTCCATTGAAAAAGTGATGCTCGGGCCGGAGCGCCGAAGTCATATATTGAGCATAAAGGAAAAAGAAATTACCGCATATCACGAAGGTGGCCACGCGCTTATTGCCTCAATTCTTCCTCATGCCGACCCAGTGCATAAAATTTCAATAATTTCCCGAGGCCGTGCCGCGGGCTACACCCTCAAACTTCCTTTTGAAGACCGCCGTTTCCAGTCAAAAAATGAATTTTTAGATGATATTGCGGTATCCCTTGGTGGTTATCTTGCGGAGAAACTTGTATTTGGAGATTTGACGACCGGATCGGGTAATGATTTGCAGGTTGCCACCGCTCTTGCTCGCGATATGGTCACTAAATACGGAATGTCGGAAAGTCTGGGACCGATTGCTTTTGAACCCCAAGGAGGGCGCACGCTCTTTGGACGCGGTATCGAAGCGCCTGAGTATTCTCAAGAAATAAGCGCGAAGATTGATGCCGAAGTTAAAGCGATTATAAACGACGCAATCAGGAAAGGGGAAACAATTCTCAAAAATCACCGCAATGTGCTTAATGCCATTGCCAAAGAGCTTATCCTACTTGAAACGATTGAACGCGAAAGCTTCGAGAAAATCCTTATCGCCAACGGCGTGACTCCAAAAAAGAAGGAAGATAGGCCGTAATCTTTTGTTATACTAAAGGGGAAGAAATGGACTTCTCCAATATCAGTTTTTACGGTATTTCCGGCCTTGTAAACTTTTTTACGAGCCTTATATTCGGAACCTACGTTTACTTTAAAGACCGAAGTAAGCAAGGCAGGATATTCGCTATATTTGCTAGCCTTAACGTTACATGGAGTTTCCTCTATTTTTTGTGGCAGATATCGGATAATGCAGAGACCGCCATGCTCACTGTACAGTTGCTGATGATTCCCGTCAGCTTTCTTTCTGCTGTGTTTTTCCACTTCGTACTTTTACTTATTGATGAAGTGAAGAAGTATAAGGCACAGCTCATTTCGGCATACGTGATACTCGGTTTTTTTTCTCTGACAACCTTCACTCCGTTTTTTGTACGAGCGGTGGAGCCATTTTTGGATGTCCCTTTCGAGCCCAAAGCGGGCTCTCTTTTCTGGCTCTTTCTGCTATGTTGGTTCGGTTATTTCATCTATGCGACCATTGTCCTTCTTTCAGCATATCGTGGGGCAAGTGCGGTCATAAAAGCTCAGATTCGCTACATTTCAGTCGGGGTGGTTGTGGCCTATCTTACAGGGTCAACCAATTTTCTTTTATGGTATGAGATACCGATAAGACCCGTGTTCACAATCGTTGTTTCGCTCTATGTCATAGCCTTT
>JBBTXU010000025.1:0-15902 GCA_038062155.1 Patescibacteria group bacterium
GCAAAGTTTTCTTCAAGGAACGTGCTCACGACCTCGCCTGTATCGGTGGGCTTGAGGCTCCGGTCAATTTTCTCCACATAGCCGCGGTCCTGAAGCGTTTTAATAATTGAGGCATACGTTGATGGTCGTCCGATTCCTCGTTTCTCCAATTCTTTGACAAGCCCCGCTTCGGAGTAGCGTGGAGGAGGAAGCGTCTGCTTTTCTTCCATGTGTATTTCTTGTAACATGAGTGGATCTCCGACGATAACTTTTGGAAGTTCAACGTCCTCACCTCGCGCACGCGGGTCGGCAACAAGCCAGCCAGGGAACAGCACTCGCGAGCCATTAGCGCCGAATTCAGGATTTCCCACTCCCGCTTCCGCAATGATTTTTGTTTTAAGAATCACTGCATCGGCCATTTGAGAAGAAATGATACGTTCGCGTATAAGAGTATAAAGCGCTTTCTCCGCTTCATTTCCTCCGGCATTCTTTTTTCGGGCATCCGTAGGGCGAATCGCTTCATGCGCTTCCTGGGCATTTTTTGATTTTGTTTTGTATACTCGCGTTTCTAGGTATTTTTCTCCGAATTCTTTTTTAACCACTTCCGCTATGTGAGCGCGTGCAACTTCACTTATACTTGTGCTATCCGTGCGCATGTAGGTGATGTGACCCGCTTCATAGAGTTTCTGTGCCAAGGACATCGTGCGTGAAGGAGAAATGCCAAGCCGGGAACTCGCGGCTTGCTGTAAGGTGGATGTAGTAAACGGCGGTCGGGGAGAGCGCTTCCATTCGCTTTCTTTAACATCTCCCACTTTCCACGCACCCTCTTTTGCGCGTTTGAGAATTTTCTCTACCTCCACAAATTCTCTCGGCTCAATACTGCAGATAAAAAGTATATCTTCATCTTTTTTTGTTTTTGTGTCGGCGGTAATAACCCAGAATTTCTCGGATTTAAACGCTTTGATTTCCCGCTCGCGCTCAACAATGATGCGCAGAGCGGGGGATTGCACTCGTCCGGCCGAGAGTCCATAGCGGACTTTTTTCCAAATGAGGCCCGAGAGATCATATCCTACAAGGCGGTCAAGCACGCGCCGCGCTTCCTGCGCTTCCTTGAGGTTCATATCAATTGCACGAGGGTGCTTAAGCGCTTCAAGCACCGCTTCTTTCGTAATTTCATGAAAGACCACGCGCTTGGGGTTTTTAAGCCCCACTGCTTCCACAATGTGCCAGGCAATCGCTTCTCCTTCGCGGTCAGGGTCGGTGGCAAGGACCACTTCGTCAGCCTTCTTTACTAGGCGTTTTATTTCAGTAATTACTTTCTCCTTTCCTTTGGCAACTTCATAATAGGGAATAAAACCGTGTTCTTTGTCTACGGCTTTTTTGCTGTTTTTTGGCAAGTCTCGAATATGTCCCACGGAAGCAGTGACGGTATACGCGCCGTCGAGATATTTTGAAATCGTTTTTGCCTTTGCAGGGGACTCAACGATAAGAATTTTCTTTCCCATGTGTACCCATTAGTACTACAAGAGTTTCTTTTTTGCAAATTTCTATTTCTATTTTCGTATTCGTATTTCTCCCACTGACTCCTCAATAAGTCCCTTGATTTCCATAAGAGAAATGAGCGTGTTGGCCTGGCTTATTGAGAGTCCGCTCTCTCGTATCAGTTCGTCTTTAGTGAGCGGAGCTCTCAGCAAATCAAAAATTTTATTTTCTTCCGGTGAGCAGTTTTCTCTAATGTCTTCCTCGCTTCTATCTTCCTTGAAGCCCAGGGCCTCGCGCAATTCCTTCGATGTACTTATGGGCGTTGCGCCAAGTCGAATGAGCAAATGTGGCCCTTCGGAATTCTTTGAAAATATGGAGCCTGGAACAGTAAATACATCACGATTATACTCCACCGCAAGTCGCGACGTGATAAGCGTTCCCGACTTCTTTTCTGCTTCAATAACAAGTGTTGCGTGGGAGAGTCCTGCCATGATGCGGTTGCGCTGGGGGAAGCTCCACGGAGTTGCTTTAAAGTCAGGTTCAAATTCGGAGATAAGTCCTCCACCTGCGTCCAGAATGCCGTGGGCCAGTTTCTTGTGTGTGCTCGGGTATAAAACATCGTCACTGAGTCCCGACCCAGGCACAGCCAGAGTAAAAAGCCCCGCTGATAGGGCGCTTTTATGCGCGATTGAATCAATTCCAAGAGCAAGTCCCGAGACGATAGCGACATTGTATCCGCGCAATCCGCCAATGAGCATTTCGCAGACCTCTTTCCCATACGAGCTGTAAGCACGCGCTCCCACGACAGAGAGAATTTTAGATTGAGTGGGGAGATTACCCCGGAGATACAAACTCTCTGGCGGATCAGAAATTTCTTTGAGAAGCGCGGGAAATTCCTTATGGGAGAGTTTTCGTACCGGATAATTCATCCAGTTAGAGATAGGAAATGCCATGGGCATTTCCGTCGATATTACTAAGATTAATAAAAAATTGACCCTTGTTTTTATATTGTAAAGCGTATTTCAAATTCATAACTTTGTGGTCTCTAAGCTGGATTCATCGGTGGATTTGAGTGTGCCTATGCGATATACTCAATACTATCATGCTTGATATCAATTTTATCCGCGAAAATCCCGAGTTGATTGCTGACGGAGCTCGCAAAAAGCGCATTTCTTTTGATGTCAAAGCGCTTCTCAAAACTGATGATAAGCGTCGGGCACTTCTGCGCGACGTGGAATCAAAGCGGAGCATCCAGAATGCATATAGTGAGAAAATTTCTCAAGCAAATTCAATTGATAAGGCCGCTTTTATCAAGGAAATGCAGGAACTCAAGGGCACACTTTCCTCTCTTGAAGCTGAACTCAAAGAAGTGACAAAAGAGTGGCAGACGCTTATGCTCTCGGTTCCCAACATCCCCGATATTTCGGTTCCGGAAGGGGAAAGCGATGCGAACAACAAGGAGGTGCGCGCGTGGGGAGAGATAAAAAAGTTTTCTTTCAAACCCAAGGACCACATTGCTCTTATGGAGGCGCTTGATATTGTTGATATAAAAAAGGGCGCGGAGATTTCCGGCTTTCGCGGCTACGTTCTCAAAGGCGATGGTGCACTTCTCAATTTTGCTCTCTGGCACTTTGTCATGGATACCCTCCTTCCCAAAGGTTTTCAATTTATGATGGTTCCTTCGCTCTTGCGTCGCGAGACCCTCTTCGGTACAGGCTACCTCCCTCAAGGAGAAGAAGACCTCTATAAGACACAAGACGGAGATTATCTCGCGGGCACAGGGGAAGTGGCAGCAATGGGGTATTTTATGGACAAAGTGTTTGAGAAAAAAGATTTGCCCGCGAAAGTGCTTGCTTTCTCTCCATGTTTCCGCCGCGAAGCGGGAAGTTACGGCAAAGACGTGCGCGGCATATTCCGCGTTCATGAATTTTTTAAATTAGAGCAGGTCGTACTTGGTGTCGCAGAGCACGATGTATCGGTATCTCTCCATGAAGAATTGACCGCAAATTCCGAGGAGATAATGGTTAAGCTCAATATCCCGTACCGAGTGGTTATCAACTGCGGGGGTGACCTCGGTCTCGGCCAAGTGAAAAAATACGACATTGAAGCGTGGGAGCCTTCAAAGGGAGCCTACAAAGAAACACACTCTTCATCTTATTTCCACGACTTCCAGACCCGTCGCCTCAATATCAGATACAAAGATAATGACGGGAAAATAAAATTCGCCCACTCACTCAATAACACCGCGATTGCCACGCCTCGCACACTCATTTCCATTATTGAAAATTATCAAGAAAAAGATGGAAGTATCACTATCCCGGAAATATTACGCTCCTACATGGGAAGCAGAAATCGTATTACTAAATCTCAGTAAGTTATGTCAAAGAAGCGACTCCTTACCCGATCAAAGCGTGCGGCAGGTCGCCGTCGAAGTTTCCGAGTTCTCAAAATTCTCCTCATACTTGCCTCTCTTGGAGTGATTATTTTTTCACTCTCCTTTATGTCGCGGAGTTCTTTTTTTACTATTGAGAAAGTTGAAGTAAAGGGAAATGCGGTTACCGACACCGCTCTTATTGAATCTATTGTATTTACGCAGAGCAAAGGTCTCTACCTCGGACTTTTTTCAAAGAAGAATATCTTACTCTATCCAAAAGAGGACATAGAAAAAGCGATTATGAAAGACTTTCCCCGCGTTGAAAGCGTCGCTCTTTCTGCCACAAGCTTCAATCTAATTGAAGTCACTGTGCGCGAACGCACTCCTTACGCGCTTTGGTGCGCCACTTCGGACTCACCCTGCTACTTTATTGGCTCTAACGGTTTTATTTTTACTCCCGCGCCAAGTTTTTCTCCCGGTGTCTATATAAGGTACCGGGGTTCAATTGGGGGAGGAGATCCTCTTGGCCAAATATTTCTTCCTGACTCTTTTACAGCTGTGTTTTCATTTATAAAAGAGATTACACACATTGGATTTTCTCCCAGTGAAGTTTTGGTGAAGAGTGATGGCGATATTGAAATCACGACATCTGAAGGGAAACTCCTCGCAAGCACGAACAATGATCTTGGTGTGGGTGCGGAAAACTTGAGGCTCTTTTGGGGAGAGAATAAAAAGGACCTCCCCAGTTTCTCTTACATTGATATCCGTTTCGGAAATAAGATTTTTTACAAATGACCGCTCGTATTGGTCTTTTGAAAAGCACGCATATTCGCCCGCTGGCGAATTGCTCTGCTCGTACCGTCGTATCTGCGCAAGGCTTTTCAAAAAACAATACTCGCTCTAAAAACTATCTGCTGTTATTTTCCTTTAAGTGAGTAACTCCTTTTCTGGAGTAGGGATATTCTTGTGCTCAAAAATTTCTCTTATATACTGTGATATTGTGAAAAATCGATGAATCAAGGATTTTGGAAAAAACTTAAAAAGCCTATCATGGCGCTTGCGCCGATGGCAGATGTGACCGACGCGGCATTTCGGCGTCTCATAGCAGAGCATGGTAAGCCCGACGTGATGTTCACCGAATTTACGTCTGCTGACGGACTTTTTCTTGGTGGTCGCGATGCTCTTATGATTAACATCGCATTTACAAAAAAAGAGCATCCGATTGTTGCGCAGTTTTTTACCTCAAAGCCGGAATTTATGCAAAAGGCTGCGGCGCTTGCACTTGAATTGGGTTTTGATGGAGTGGACATAAATATGGGATGTCCCGATAAGGCAGTTGAAAAACAGGGTGCCGGTGCTGCACTCATAAAAACACCAGCTCTCGCGCGAGAGATTATCCGCGCGGCAAAGCGGGGAGTGCAAGATAAAATTCCTGTGTCTCTCAAAACCCGCATTGGATACAAAATGGATGAACTTGATACATGGCTCCCAGAGCTTCTCGCGGAAGAACCAGCTGCTATAACCCTCCACGCTCGCACACGCAAAGAAATGTCGGACGTTCCAGCGCGCTGGGAGATGGTTGCCAAAGCAGTTCTCATCCGCGACAGACTTAAAAGCAAAACTCTTATACTTGGAAATGGTGATATTGCCAGTCTCTCTGATGCTATGAAGAAAGTAAAAGAATCGGGGGCAGATGGCGCAATGCTTGGGCGGGCGATTTTCGGAAACCCGTGGTTATTTGCCAATTTGGCTCACGCAAAGCGTGAACGCCAAATTGAGCATCCACCAGTTTCTCAAGAAGAAAAAATAAAAATGATGATTGAACACGCCAAGCTTTATGAAAAACTATTTAAAGGGGTGAAGAATTTTGCCATCATGAAAAAGCATTTCAAAGCCTATGTTTCGGGTTGGGCAGGGGCGAAGGAATTGCGTGCTCGGCTTATGAACACAAAGGATGCTAAAGAAGTGAGTAAAATAGGCCTTTTTTATCTAAAAACAGGAAAATACTTGACTAAACCTGTAAAAAGAGGTACAGTGGGGGTAGAAAATATCTTAACCAATTCATACAACTCACGGAGGATGCAATGAGAAAAGCTCTTTTAGGAATGAAGAACGTGACCGGCGAAGAACTTCCGTTCCTTCTGCGCATGGTGCAAACCGCGCGCATTAAGGCCTGGTACAAAGCGGAAGTTCGTGAGCGCAGGTCCCGCATCTGGAATGCTCTGATGCGCGGTACCGAGAGAGCACGTGAGATGGGCATACCCGAGCAGGACCATTCTTCGCTCCCTCTGTTCTCATCTCGTCTGGCGACCCGCTAGACTGAAACAAAAACCCCGTGGGACATATCTCACGGGGTTTTTATTTTGCTATACTTTTTCCATGTCCGAGGGAGTACTCTATCGAAAATACCGTCCTCAAAAATTCTCCCAAGTATTGGGTCAGAATCATGTCCTTACCGTGCTTGAAGGCGCGCTTAAGCAAGGCAATATCTCCCATGCCTATCTTTTTTCCGGTTCTCGCGGAACAGGGAAAACAAGCGTCGCCCGAATTTTTGCGCGAGCGGTCGGGTGCAGTGAAAATGATTTATATGAAATAGACGCGGCGTCCAATCGTGGTATTGACGATATCCGCCAAATCAAAGAGTCGGTAACGAGCATGCCGTTTGATTCAAAATATAAAGTCTACATAGTGGACGAAGTGCATATGCTCACCAAAGAAGCATTCAACGCGCTTCTCAAAACTTTGGAAGAGCCGCCGGCGCATGTCATTTTCATTCTCGCCACGACCGAGATGGAAAAACTTCCCGAGACAGTTATCTCTCGCTGCCAGACATTTACGTTCAAAAAACCCAATCAGGAAATTCTCAAGAAAACTTTAATTGATGTTGCCAAGAAAGAAGGGTTCACGCTAGACTCCGCATCTGCCGATTTAATCGCACTTCTCTCCGAAGGTTCGTTTCGCGATGCGCTCGGAATTTTACAGAAAGTGATTATTTCCTCAACGGACAAAAAAGTATCTCTGCAAGAGGTGGAGGCGGTTATCGGCGCGCCAAAAGGAGTGCTGGTCAATTCAATTATTGAGTGCATTTCAGGCAAAAATCTCTCGGGCGCGCTTGTGGCTGTACGCAAGGGAACGGAAGCAAATCTTGATATGAAAATATTGCTCAAACTCCTCATTCGCAACATTCGCTTCATTCTCTTGCTTCGTTTTGCGCCGGAAATGGAAGAAAGCATTAAAGAAGAGTTGACCCAAGAAGATTATATTTTTCTTAAAAAATTAGGCGCTTCCAAGGAATCCGGCATCTCCTCTGCTACTTTAAATGAGCTCTTGGGTGCGTATGAAAACATGTATCGCGCGTATATTCCAGAGCTTCCGCTCGAACTTGTTTTAATAAAAATAATAGGTGTATAATGTGGGGGTATTTTTTAACTATGGAAGGAGAAAACGAAAAAAAAGATAGCGTATGCATGGCGTGCGAATGCCCATGCGAAGAACACAAGGTGCATAATCATCCTATACGCGCACAGGAGGATGGCGATGAGGATATAAGCTAGATTTGATTTCAAAAAGCCCCCGCCTAAGGCGGGGGCTTTAACTTGTATTTAGACTCTATGTACGGCAAGATAATAGAGATATTGCCGGCCTCGCCCGTAGGCTATGGCCGAGGGAGTAGGACACATTGAAAAGTAATTTTGCTGGATCGTCTAATGGTAGGACATCGCCCTTTGGAGGCGAGTATCTTGGTTCGAGTCCAAGTCCAGCAGCTCGAGGAGTGGGAACGACGAAGATACTGGGAGCAGCAGCGAGCAGTACAAGTTTATAATTTTAACGGGCGAGTCGACATGGTAAGTGTCGACACCTGTAGATGGAGCGACTATAAAATTTCAGCGTCCCGAGCTTTGCGAGGGACAGAAGTTTAGTATAATCCAAATTATGAAAACTAAGTTTATTCTCCATGGTGGATTTAATTCTGAAAAAGTAAATGAAGATAATTCTGATTTTTACAAAGAGATTTTAAAAGATGCACCAGAAAATTCAAAGGTATTACTCATACCTTTCGCAAAAGATGCTGATAGAATACCTTTAGCAACAAAGAAAGTTTCTTCTGAATTCATTAAAAATAAATGGCAAAAAGAAATCACTATTGAAATTGCAACTGAAAGTGATTTTATAAATCAAATAAAACTAGCTGATGTTCTATATTTTCACGGAGGAGTAAGTCTAAAACTACTTGAAACTCTTAAGAAATACCCAGAATTGAAAAATCTGATTACTGGAAAAATTATTGCTGGTGAATCAGCTGGTGCGAATGTTTGGTGTAAATATTTCTATAGTCCACGTGCAGGTCAAGTATTTGAAGGTTTGGGTATTTTGCCAATAAAAATTATTCCTCATTACAAAAAAGAATATACTGGTAAGCTTAATGGCGTGGGTCAGGATTTAGAAGAACTTTTGTTACCAGAATATACCTATAAGGTTTTATTTAAATAGGTTCTGACTTCGTATTAGATAGCCATCTACAAAAAGCAATGACGACAAAAACCTGCAGTCGGGGACACACATTTTCTAAAAGCAAGGATTGCCCTATATGCCCAAAATGTTGGCCTGGATATTACACGAAAGAGTCAAACAAGAGAAAGAAGTAAGTGTACCGATTGATACAGGAGCTTAAATGATATAGATTGAACACTTCATGGCAAAAGCCGCAAGCATTGTTTCATTTGATAACGTTTCGTTTGAATACGGACACGCCAAACCAGTTTTAGACGAGGTTAATTTTTCCGTGCGTGCTGGTACGAAAGTCACTGTCATGGGGCAGAACGGTGCAGGCAAAAGTACTATTTTTCATCTTATTGAAGGAACACTTAATCCTGAATCTGGAAAGGTAAATGTTGTTGGGGGACTCTCAATTGCACTCTCCCGACAAGTTATTCCGCGCCAAGACCTCGACCTTACAGTCCGTGATTTTTTCCAAAAATGTTTTACCCAAAAAGTTTATGACATTGACCCGCGTATTGATGATGTTCTTGAGGTAGTGGCGCTCAAAGGGCATACAAAGCTCCATGACCGCATCATACGATCATTCTCTGGAGGACAGCAGGCACGGCTCCTTCTGGCTTCGGCTCTCATCGTGAGCCCCGACATCCTGCTTCTTGATGAGCCGACGAACAACCTTGATAAAGAGGGGATTGCACATCTCACACGTTTTCTTATTGAATATAAAAAGACCGTTATCGTCATTTCTCACGATGCGGAGTTTCTTAATTCTTTCACCGACAGCGTTCTGTATTTGGACTCCCGTACCCGCAAAGTTGAGCAGTATTCAGGAAACTATAGTGACGTGGTTCGTGAGATTTCTGCCCGAATAGAGAAGGAAAATCGCAAGAATGCCCAGCTTGCCAAAGAAATTCAGGAGAATAAAGATAAAGCAAACTTTTTTGCACACAAAGGCGGACAGATGCGCCTTGTAGCAAAGCGTATGCGTGAAAAGGCTGAAGAGCTTGAGGAAGATATTGTTGATGTGCGCAAAGAAGACAACACTATTCGTCCGTTCACGATTCCAACACAAGACATTAGTGGCAAGCTTGCACACATTTCCTCTTTCACTGTGTTAAATAGCAAGCACAAGCCTGTCCTGCGAGAAGCAAACATTATTCTTAAGCACAATCATCATTTACTGCTTCGAGGTCGGAACGGCATAGGTAAGAGCACGCTTCTAGAGTCAATTGCACAAGGCAAAAAGGGCATTGAGCTTCTCCCGGGCGTTAAAATTGGCTACTATCGGCAGGATTTTTCTACACTAAATTTTGACGACACTGTGCATCAATCGCTTATATCCGCGATGGAGAGAGAAGACGAGGAGGAAATGAGAAGTGTGGCCGCCGGCTTTCTCATCGGTGCTGAAGCTGTTAAAAGCAAGATCGGAAGCCTTTCAGAGGGGCAGAAAGGACTTGTAGCTTTCGCGCGTTTGGTGCTAGAGCGCCCAGGACTCTTAATTCTTGATGAGCCCACAAACCACATCAACTTCCGCCATCTTCCCATCATCGCCAAGGCCCTTGATAAATATCAGGGTGGGATGATTCTTGTATCCCATGTGCCTGAGTTCGTTGCGCAAATACGTATCGACGAAATCCTTGATTTGGATAAATAAAAGTAGATTTTTTAAATTCCCTCGGCGCGCATGATAGTAAGGGCAGTTTGCAAAAGAATTGTTATATCGTGCACCACTATTTGTAATCCCGAACTGTTTTTACAAAAATACGCGTATTCCATGTCCACCTGTTCCTGGTCAAGACCGTATTTGATTGCTTTGTGAGTTTGGAAACGGCCAGTCAGTCCCGCCTTTAAAATTACCTTAGCGCGATTGCCACGGGCGATATATTTCGCATATGTTTCCGGATTAGTCGGGCGCGGGCCGACAAAAGACATTTTTCCTGTAAATACCAAAAAAAGCTGTGGGAATTCATCAAGATAAACTTGTATGAGCACCATTCCGATGATGGTAAGATTGCGGAAATCATGCTCAAGTTTTTTGGTGTGAACGATACCGTTTCCATTAGCTTTTTCCAAGGCAGACATTTTAAATGTTCTGATTTTATAAAACGTGAAAGGCTTTCCTTGCGATATTCGTGTTTCCTTGTAAAAAAGTGCTCCACGCGCGGCAGGTGAAATGAATTGCTCCAAGAGAGCCAATAAGAGTAGAAGCAACATGATTGGGGTAAGTAAAACGAGAACTATGGCGCTTGCCACAATATCAAACAACCTTTTGAGTGGCGGAGTTTGAATGATTTCCAACGGCGCATTTCTTCCGTCCATATCCTATGAAGTTAGCAAAATATAGGGGTTTAGACTAGCGGGCTGTTTTGAGCGGAGTCGGATACGCGAAATATATTTGAAAAATCTGCTAACATGTAACCATGAAAGATGTGGATTACAACTCATATAAATTTTTTCCCGCACTCATCTTGGTAGGATTGCTTTCCCCCTTTTCTTTTATTTTTGCACAAGATGGAAGCTCTGGATTGCCGAGTGACGTTCCAGCTCCGGCTCTTTCCGAAGCGAAAACAACATCATCAGCCCCCGCTGTGCCATCAACTTCAAGCGCGGTAGAGTCCCAGGCTGTTTTGCCGGCAGGGTCTGCTCCTAGAGCAACAGTACCCTCGGCAGTTCCCGCTTCTCCTGCTGTAAATATCGCTCCTGTAAGCTCGACAGTCACAACAACTCCAAGCTCGGCGGAAACCACTGAAGACACAAGTACCAATCCCGTACTTTGGGTGATGTTAGGCGCTTTGGCATTAATTCCCTTCGGTTATGTTGCTGTGCGGTCGCTTCAAAATAAAAAAACAGAAGAAGAGAAAAAAGAAGGTCAATGCTTTGATATTAAGAAGTTAATGAATGAGAAATTGGAGAAACTTACTAATTTGAAAGGAATGGTTGAGGGCAAGGTGCAGGATAAGGCCAAAGAAAAAATAAGAGAGGCAGTCAAAGAAACATCCGCAGGGAAACTATTAGCTCTTGTCGAAGGTGCAGAGAAAGAATACGGAAGGCTAAAAAAACTTTACGAGAAATGTATGGCCGATCTTGAAACAAGCAAACGAGTTTTTATTGTTCATGGTTGGGATGGCCGTCCAAATGAGGCTTGGTTTCCATGGCTAAAAAAAGAACTTGAAGCCAAAGGGTACGAAGTTGTCATTCCAAGCATGCCTCATCCCGAAAACCCCACAATTGATGATTGGGTAAATTATCTCTCTAAAGTTGTCGGTAAGCCCGATAAAAATACATTTTTTGTTGGGCACAGTATCGGTTGTCAAACCATATTGAGATATGCGGAGAGACTAGATAAGCCTCTCGGCTGGGCCGTTTTCGTAGCAGGATGGTTCAATTTGGAGAATCTTGAGACCGATGAAGAAAAAGATATAGCAAAGCCATGGATTACTACTCCTATAGATTTTGCGAAAGTGGGGGAAGTATTACCTAAGTCCGTATCAATACTTTCTGATAACGACCCATACGACGCATTTGAAGAAAACAAACAGAAGTTTTACGAACTTGGTTCAAAAATTGTTATTTTGCCTGGAGCAGAGCATATCAATGAAGAAAGCGGCCACGTTGCACTTCCAGAAGCCCTTACCGAATTTGAGAATCTATAAAATTTATTTATGAAGTCTGGTGCATACAAAATCAGGTCCGAAGTGTGGCTTTATCCGGGAGAGGCGCCCTGGCATTTTGTTACTGTTCCTAAAAAACAGTCGGAAGAAATAAAGAAAAAATTCGGCGCTATGAAAAGTAGTCATACGACTATTGCCCGCCTACGGCGGTCAGGATGGGGCTCACTTCCAGTTGCAGTAACTATAGGCAAAACAAGCTGGAATACATCAATTTTTCCGGACAAGAGAGAAGGAGCCTATATTTTACCGCTTAAAGCCGAAGTGAGAAAAAAGGAACGTGTTGTTCCCGGAGAAACAATTTCTTTTTCTCTTAAAATAGAAATCTAGTTTTTTAGACTACACACAAAATCCTTGCGGAGAATTATAGATATATGCTAATATTTGAATATGACTGACTTATGCAAGGAGATTGCTAAATTGGGAAAGGGGATAGGAAACGAAAATCGCTATAGAATTCTAGAGGCGCTCATGCGGGGGCCTCGAACTGTTGGCGAAGTGGCAGCAAAAACCCGCTTTGCACAGCCTGCAGTGTCTCAGAACCTCAAAGTACTCAAATCGGCAAATCTTGTTGATGCAAATCGTAGCGGTCAGGAGGTGTATTACTCGATCAATATTGCATATGTTGCGAGTCTTCTTAGAAAACTGGTTGCCGATGTTGAGAAATGGAAGAAAAAATAATTAAAAGTGTTTTATTTATATTTTATATATGGCATACAATACATTAGCGAGTAAAGAATCAATAGAGAAAACTATCAAAGCACTTGGAGAGAGAGGAGTTGAAGGGATTCTTGTTGAGAACCGAACGGAAGCTCTTGAAAAAATAAAAAAATTAATCCCGCAGGAGGCAAGCATAAACAACGGTTCCTCGACCACGCTCAATGAGATAGGACTTATAAATTATTTAGAATCAGGAAAACACGGATGGAACAATCTCCACGCCGTAGTGCTTGCAGAAAAGGACCCAGGCAAGCAAGCACAATTGCGTAAGGAGGCCGTGTTTGCAGAATATTATCTTGGTAGCGTCCACGCGCTTGCAGAAACTGGCGAAATGATAATCGCTTCTGCTTCAGGCAGTCAGTTGCCTCCGATAGTATCCACCTCCCCCAATTTAATTTTTGTAGTAGGAGTGCAGAAAATAGTGCCGACATACGAGGATGCGATGAGGCGTCTGCGTGAGTATGTTGTTCCACTTGAGGACAAACGCATGAAGTCTGCTGGTATGGGCGGAACTGTGCTTGCCAAGATATTCACCTTTGAACGCGAGCCAGCATTTATGGGACGCAAAGTGCGTATAATTCTCGTCAAAGAAAAACTGGGATTTTAGCCCTATTTTGCCCTATTGGGTATACCCCCTAGTCACTCTCGTGGGAGGTGCTATAATAGGTCGGTAATTAAATACATAAGTAAAAACACATGCCAAACGCAAATTCTGCATTCATGAAGCCAATGACGGTGAGCGCCGATCTCGCAGCTGTAGTAGGCAAGGGTCCAATGCCTCGATCAGAAGTTGTTAAAGCTCTCTGGGTGTATATCAAGAAGAACAATCTCCAGGATCCTAAGAACAAGCGCAACATCAATGCTGATGAAAACCTCAAGAAGGTATTCGATGGCAAAGCAGTGGTCAATATGTTTGAAATGACAAAGCTAGTTTCCAAGCATCTCTCCTAGTCTCTAAAATTCAGGTTCGCTCGGCATTCTTGAGGAACAAGGTTATGAATATTCTTCCTCGAACACAATTTGGCGACCCTATTCTGAGAAAAAAAGCGAAAAAGATTTCTTTTTCGCTTTTTCGTACCCGAAAAGGCAAGGAACTCATACGACGAATGCTTTACACGATGTTCCGTACGAAGGGCGTTGGTCTTGCCGCTCCTCAAGTAGGGAAGTCTATTGCGCTTGCGGTTATGAGGATGATCCCTTTTTCAAGACACCCAGATTTGGAGAGAATTGGTCCAATAGTTATCGTTAACCCCAAGATAACTAATTACTCAAGAAAAAAACTATATGACTGGGAAGGATGTTTGAGTTGTAGTGGTATGCGTGGTTTGGTTCCTCGATCAAAAGAAATTACTGTTGAGTATTACAATCTTCATGGAGAAAAGGTCGTGGAAAGAGCGAAAGGCTACTGGGCTCGTATCTTTCAGCACGAAGTAGACCACCTTAATGGTAACCTCTATATTGACCGAATGGATGACATAAAAACCCTTATGACTTTAAAAGAGTTGAAAAAGAAATTGAAGAAAAAATTAAAATAATATGTGTGGAATAGTTGGATATATAGGCAAACAAAGAGCAGTACCCATTTTAATCCAAGGGCTCCACGCCCTTGAATATCGAGGGTATGATTCTGCTGGTATTTTTGTTCTGGGCAGTGGAGTATTTAAAGCTGTTGGTGAGGTTTCAAATCTTGAGAAAAAAATTCCCAAGGACATTCTCGGTACCGTAGGCATTGCTCATACGCGCTGGGCAACGCACGGTCGGCCGTCCGAAGCGAATGCCCATCCACATTCCGACCAATCAAAAACCGTGTGGCTCGTACACAACGGTATTATTGAAAATTACAAAGAGCTTAAAGAGCATCTCATAAAAAAAGGAAGCATCTTTCTTTCCGAAACTGATACAGAAGTACTCGCACACCTTGTTGGTTCTTTCTATGTAAAAAATGTTTCTCTTGAAAACGCAGTTACAGAAGCACTCACGCATGTTCGAGGTACGTATGGCATTGCAGTTGTATCGGTGCGCGAACCGGAAAAAATAATTGTCGCGAGAATGGGAAGCCCCATTGTGCTCGGTATCGGAGAGAAAGAATATTTTGTCGCGTCTGATACTTCTGCAATTCTTCCCCACACCAAACAAGTGGTGTATCTCAATGATGGGGAATACGCAATTCTTACTAAAAAAGAGTACTTCGTCTACACACTTGACCACCACAAGCAGGAACGTACTCCTGACCGTATTGAGTGGAACATTGGAGAGGCGCAAAAAGGGGGATATGCCCACTTTATGCTCAAAGAAATAATGGAGGCCCCTGATGTCCTTGAGAATAGCGCACGGGGGAGACTTGATATGAAAAACGGTACAGCAAAGCTTGGCGGTCTTGAGGGGATGGAAGAAAAAATGGCTTCAATTAAGCGTATTATCATTGTTGGGTGCGGGTCAGCTTATTACGCGGGCCTTGTCGGAAAATGTCTTATAGAAGAATTTTCAGGTATTCCCGTTGACGTTGAAGTCGCTTCAGAGTTTCGATATCGAAACAAGCATTGGAACAAAAAAAGTGTAGTACTCGCTGTCTCGCAGTCGGGAGAAACTGCCGATACTCTTGCCTGTATCAAGGAAGCAAAGAGAAATGGAGTGCTCACGCTTGGGGTGGTCAATGTCGTAGGCTCAACAATTGCCCGAGAGACTGACGCAGGAGTATACAATCATGCCGGCCCCGAGATTGGCGTAGCATCTACAAAATCTTTTCTTTCACAAATAGAAGTTTTTGCGCTTCTTGCTCTGTGGCTTGGGCGGCACCGCGAACTTTCTCTTTCTCACGGGCAAGAAATTGTTGAAGCACTCAAGTCACTTCCTCAAAAAGTAAAAACGGTGTTGCTTGAGCACGATGCGATTAAAGAAATTGCAAAGAAATATAAAGATTCAGAAAACTTTCTTTACATTGGTCGCACATGGAATCTCCCCATTGCATATGAGGGCGCGCTAAAACTCAAAGAGATAAGTTACATTCATGCTGAAGGGTATGGAGCAGGGGAGATGAAGCATGGTCCAATCGCCATGATAGACAAAAACTTTCCAACACTAGCAATTGTACTCAAAGGAGCGGTTTATGAAAAAATTATTTCAAATATTGAGGAAATAAAGGCACGCAGTGGCAGGGTGGTCGCAATTGCGACCACAGGTGA
>JBBTXU010000026.1:0-3329 GCA_038062155.1 Patescibacteria group bacterium
GAAGGAGCAGAACGCGGTTTCCGCAACATTGGGAACGTATCGCTTGGGGAAACAAGAAATCTTAACCCCGTCTCACTGCTGAATTTTAAATATATTGTACTGGTCAATCCAGAATCCTCATTTGCATTTCTTTCAGGGAAAACAGTGCGTAAAAAATAATCATGGAAAAGAAAACCGTTAAAAAAGTAGTTCGCAAGTCGGTGGGGGAAAAAGTAACTCGAGAAAGTTCTGTCCCTGTGCGCTCACAGCTTGCCCACATGCTTGTGCGTCCGCGCGTGACGGAAAAAGCGAGCCTGCTTTCATCTCAACATATTTACGCTTTTGAAGTATCACAGCGCGCGACAAAGAAAGATATCGCACGAGCGGTCCTAGCCTTCTACGGAGTAACTCCCATAAAAGTGCGCATTGTTCCTGTTCCCGCAAAAAATGTATTTGTCCGCGGAAAATGGGGCACAAAGAAGAGTGGCAAAAAGGCCTATGTTCGCCTTAAAAAAGGAGATACGATTACGATTTCATAATTATTTCCATGAAACATTTCAAACCTTTAACACCGTCCCAGCGCCAGAAGACCGTTGTCACTTTCCGGGGCATACTTACCGCATCCGAGCCGCAAAAATCTCTGACTCAAGGTTTCCAGCGCGCGGTAGGACGAAACGCATTCGGACGCATCACCACCCGCCACAAAGGAGGTGGACACAAAAGACTCTGGCGTGAAATTGATTTTACTTTTGATAAGAAAGATATTCCTGCAACAGTCAAAAGTGTTGAGTATGACCCAAACCGCACGGGCTTTATTGGTTTGATTTCCTATGCCGATGGCGAACGCCGCTATATTCTCATTCCTCAAAGTGTCACCGTAGGGGAAACGCTTCTTGTTTCGGAGAATGCTCCCATTAAGGCAGGTAACCGTCTTCCTCTTTCAAAAATTCCGCCCAGTACGTTTGTATACAATGTGGAACTCAAACCGGGCGGTGGAGCGAAACTTGCCCGAGGTGCAGGAAACTACTGTATCGTGCTTGCCAAAGATGCCGGCTACGCAGACCTCAAGCTCCCTTCAGGCGAAGTAAGAAAAGTTCCCGAAGCCGCATGGGCATCAATTGGAGAAGTTTCAAACCCGGAAAATAAATTGGTTGTGATTGGAAAAGCCGGACGCTCTCGATGGTTGGGAATCCGCCCGACTGTTCGAGGAACCGCTATGAACCCAGTGGACCACCCGCACGGAGGAGGAGAAGGGCGAGCGGGACGAGGCCGCCGAATGGCCAAGAGCGCTTGGGGTAAACCTACCGGCAAAGGCCAAAAGAGTCGCCACCCAAAGAAATACTCAAGCCATCTTATTGTCGCTCGTCGAGGTAAAGCTCTCTAAAAGTCGCTCAGGATTATTTTTGAAATGCACACATAATTTCTGCTGAAATTTGCTCTGCTCGTCCCGTAGGACTGCGCAAGGCATTTCAAAAATAATCCTTCGCTCAAAAAGAAAAAAAGACCACTCGCTCTAATGACTAGTTTCCCAGACTCTCTATACAGGGTGGTTTCTGTTATCGACACACTTTCTGTTTTTTAGGTATAATAGGTGGTACTACATATGGCAAATAACGTTGAATTTTACGAAGAAAATACATCATCAAGTCTCTCGCGACCGCGCGACACCCGCACAAAGTTAATTAAATTTATTATGGGGCTGGGTTGGGCTAAAAACGAGAAACAAGCAAATACAACTCTCATTGTTATTGGAGTTGCCGCATTTGCCTTGACTATTTTTGTCCTTATTTCAAGTTCTTATTAGGGTTTAGGAGCAGAATCTCTACTGTCCACACACTTTTCCCTCCGCCGAGGGAGTTTTTGCTATATCATGAATGGAGCTATCTATAATCTATATAAAAAATGAAAAAACAGAGCTTTATCCAAAAAAGGTCGTTGGTCGGTTTCCTCCTAATATTGAGCCTGTTTGTTTCCATAGCTCCTCCCCAAGCCTATGCCGAGGAATCACAAGAGGTAAGTTGTTTTGATTACTATCAGTTTGGCAGTGTCCAAGTCAACATCGCAACTCCTTCTGGTATTTTTTCCGGGACAAGGGCGGATTTCCCAATTGTAATCAAGAACAATAATGACTACCCGATTATCAATGGCGCTGTCTACGTTAAAATTTTCAGAAAAAGTGGGCTCGGCCAAAGCAGTATTCAAAAAAACGGACACGATGTTGTCGACCAATTTGTCGCTGCTAAAGAGGTCACCATTGCCGCAAATTCGGAAATTACTGCGACGCTTTTCTGGGATGTTCCTGCAGGAATGCCCACCGGAGACTACCAAATAGCAGCATTTTTCTTGGCGAACAATACGTTTGAAATCCTCGGACTCCCGTTTACTGATGACATAACCGGAGCTACCCGTGATTTCAAAATTTCGGGTGAATTATCACAGCGAGTTTCTCTTTCCAAGGGGACCGTATCCGTTGATGGCAATACTTTCATGTTTGCGGGTATGCCACCATTTGTTGAAAAAGATAAGCCTGTGGTGATTGAATATGATCTGGTAAGCACATTCGCAAATCCCCAAAAAGTTACGGTCAAAACGACCCTCTATTACTGGGACGCTTCACAAGAGAAAAAAATAATAGAATCTGAAACTAAAGAGGTGGCAGTATCTTCGAATGCACCTACGCATCTCTCTTTTACGGCAACCGACTCTTCGCATCCCGTGTACCTTCTTGTTGTGGAAAGCGACCAGAACGGAGTTAAATCATTTCTCAACATCCGTTTTGTCAGACAGGAAGTAAATGAACCACGCGTTAACTTTCTTGCTCTCTCTTCCTATCCTCTTAAAAAAGGCGAACCCACGAGCGTGTTCGCGTGTCTGCACAATTCGGGAATTGACCCTGTTGTTTCAGGAAGTGAACTCCAAGTTACTCTGCGTGATTCAAAAAGCAAAGAAATTCTAGGCTCTTTTACCTATATAGGAGATGTATCGGGGAATGTTATGGCACGCAAAATAGACATCACCCCCTCAAAGGATATTTTTGATGTTGTTCTTGAAGCAAAACTTCTTCACAACGGAGAAATAATAGATGAAATAAGTATTCCTTATGGATGCACGAGTATTCTAGGTGCTTCTGCATGTCCTGACTCAACCTCTTCGTCTTCTTACCCCTATATTATCGGGGGAATTTTTGTTCTTATTCTTGCTGTCCTTGCATTTGTCGGTCGCGGAATGCTTAAGCCGAAAGTTGCCGGACCGCTTATTCTTGTTGTCGTTCTTGCTGGCCTTGTTCTTTCTCAAGGGTTGACCCAAAAGGCCTCTGCCGTAGGGGAGCTTTATGGCTGGTACGAAGGTGG
>JBBTXU010000027.1:0-1971 GCA_038062155.1 Patescibacteria group bacterium
GAGTTTGAAAACAGCCAAAATCAACTGAGGAGGACTTGTGGAAAAAACTATAGGAGAAGTGGTCCAAGTTCTTGAGGGGTTTATGAAACCTTTCGAGAAAGGCGAAGAACGCAAATACAGAATCTTCGCCGACGGAAAGGAAATCTTTCCGGAAACCCTACGCATTGAAGGTCATGGTGAATGCGCCTGGATGCTAGGCACGCGACCAGAAGGGTGGCAAGGTCTACTCTACCGAGAAGTTGGAGGAGGAGGCAGTGTCACAGTCCCTTGGGTACGTATGGAAAATGGTGACATTCTCGTGGGCATGGTCCACGAGAAACGTCCGAACATGGGAGAAAGTCCTGTGTGGTGCGCCATAGGAGGAATGATCACTCCCGGCGAAACGCGAGAGCAGGCTCGCCTACGTGAGGGCGAGGAAGAAAGCGGGATGAAAACCCACGACGCACACTTTTTACCGGGTCCAGGCGTCGTCCAAGATCGGCTCTTCTACATCGCCAACATCGAAAAAGGGGAAGGTGTCCAATGCTTTGGTAAGGAATACAGCATGGACATACTTGAACCCGCCGGAGAAAGCGTCTGGCGACCTAAGTTGGGCACGATCAACCACAAGAAAGAAAGTCTGACGCACTTCTTCCATCTTCAAGATGCGGCGCTTATGACCAGCGATTCGCTTATGATGTCGGCAATTCTCAAGCTTGCAATCAAGCTTGGTGTGAAGTTCTCATACATGTGAAGATCTGACACAAAAAAGGGGGCTGGAGAATAATATTCTCCAGCCCTTTAATTTAATCTTAAAGTTCTTTAGCTTTAAAAAAGTGAAACAGGAGCAGAAAAATATTTCTCTACTCCTGTTTTTTATTTATTACATTTAGTATAAATTGACATATTATTAATAATATGTTACTCTTTCGGTAGGTTTCTGTGATCTTTGAATAATCAATTCTAGGAGGTAGCGATGGAAAAAGAGGTGATGGAAAAAGAAGGATATATGGGTAAGCTGTTAAACTTTGTCGAGAGAATAGGTGTCAAGACATTTAATTCCTTCTCCCGGCTTGGCTTTACAGAGGTTGCGCTGGGTTATGGTGACACCGGAGGATCCGACTACACGAAAGTGTCCGTCGCGGCATTCTTTTCTCCAAAGGAAGTGCGAACAATCGAGAAATATCGGTCTTACCACGGTGGGATGAAACACGGGGGAGTGGAAAGTGAAAAACACACCTACTCTCTTGAGGAGTTCAAGTCTTTCAAGAGCCGTTATAAGGTAGAGATGGAGCAGGGGGTGCTAATTACTGAAATCCTTGAAAGGGTGAAGAAAAAGCCCTCCTTGAACTCTTCTTGACCTTTTGGCCAACTCAAACGGGAGCAGGATTTTATCTGCTCCCGTTTTTTATTTATTCAAGGTTGTGAAAAAAATACAGCAGAGTAACATATTAATAAAGAAAATCATAATGAATGAACTTAGATTGGCTAACATAGAAGGGAAAATTTCAACCGTGCAGGACGTGCTCATACGATCTTTGTCGCCGGATAATCCAAGTACTCTCAAAGGAAAGAATACCTGGAATTGGGTATTCCCGGAAAAGACAGAGAATGCACGGGTTATGATTGCCTGCAGGCACAAAGATACGACTGCCGGCAACCATTTTCATACAAGAATCCTGGGTAAGGATCCTGAACGATTTTTATTCATAGACGGAAAGATGAATTTTTGGTTCAAAGATTTGTTCGGCGGCTACATTGAAAAAGTTATTGATACGACTGAATTAGGAGTGGTTGATATACAAATCCCTTCCTACATACTCCACGGTCTTACCGTACTTAGTGACAAAATTTGGTTTATTGAACAGCAGGCAGAAGCTTTTAATCCATCCATAAATTATTCTGTTGCAGAGTTTGAAAAGCTTGCTCGGTCGCTTAAGAAAGATATTCCTTAAGCCCTTCTTCAAATGAATAAAGTGGTTTCCAGCCAAG
>JBBTXU010000028.1:0-10454 GCA_038062155.1 Patescibacteria group bacterium
GAACTTATACTTGCTGAACCATATGTCCTTCATAAAAAAGAAAGTGTGTTGAAAGTGACACTCGGGAGCGATGAATACTTCGTGATGGGAGACAATCGTGCAGGAAGCCTTGATTCGCGAAACTGGGGACCGCTCAACAAAAAGTTCGTTATAGGAAATCCCGTCATTCGCCTTCTCCCTGTTTCAGAGTTAGAGATACTGCCTGGAAATCACAACGCGTATGAATCCCGTTAGAAATAGGTCGTCCCGGACGACCGGGAGTTAACAGGGAACTTGGTAGTTGTTAATAAAGTCGACTATACACCAATAAGTAAACACAATCAGTCAATTAATTTCTAACGGGATGAAGAAACGAAAAAAAATTAAGCGCAAAAAACAGAAGAAAGAACCTCTTCTTGAGAAGCCGGCCGAAACCGCTCTTTATTTTGGATTTCAAAATATAAAAACTCCTGAAATAGGGAAAAGCGATATTAAGCTCGCAAAAGATATACGAAAAGGCACTGACAGCGAAGGCCAGGATGAGCTTTTTGAATTGGAAGAAAAGGTTCGCATATTGAAACTCTATTCAGAAGAGATGAAAGCATATCCGCAACATCACTTCTTTTTTTATAAAAAATCAAACCATGGGAAAGCTCTCAAGCGGCCTCCAGGAAGCCATGAGTACGTACTCGACGTACTGGGCTCGCCGAGAGGGATTACGGAAGCAATTATTATACAGACGGCATTCTCTATCCTCTCTGAAGAGGGATTCACAGAGCTCTCAGTCTCCCTCAATAGCATGGGAGATAAAGAATCAACTGCCCAGCTTGAAAAAAACCTCGCCGCTTTCTACCGCAAGAAAATAGAGAGCATGCCGGCTACGTGCCGCCAGTTGTTTAAGAAAGATATCTTTGAAATCGTGAGAAGCACCGATGAGAAATGCGCGGAAACAGTAAAAGACGCGCCTGCCTCCCTTGCCTCGCTCTCCGACCCCGCTCGAGCGCATTTCAAGGAGGTGCTTGAGTCAGTGGAAGCGCTTGGAATCCCCTATACCATAGACGGACATTTATATGCTAATCCTCTGTATGCTTCTCATACTGTTTTTGAAATGCGCGGGAAAAATGAAAGTGGAAAAGAAGCGGTATTGGGATCCGGATACCGCTACAACCATCTCACTAAAAAAATCGGGATTAAAAAAGATATTCCTGCGATAGGAGTGGTACTTTCATGGAAACGCGATAAGAAAAGTGCTGAAAAGAGAGCTTCCAAAGCAAAATTTTATTTCATCCAATTAGGCTTCGCGGCGAAACTCAAGAGCCTCTCTGTTATAGAACTTTTAAGAAAAGCAGGAATACTCGTTGTTCACTCGCTCACCAAAGACAAGTACGTGGGCCAAGCGGGTACCGCTGAAAATATGAAGTTGCCCTACGTTCTTATCTTTGGACAAAAAGAAGCGATAGAAAATACGGTAGTCGTTCGCGATACAAAAACTCGCTTCCAAGACACGGTTCCGTTAAGCTACCTCACTACCTACCTCAAGAAACTTCCTTAAATTTCTCTCTGAATTGATCTTTTAAAGCGAGTAGTTCTTTTTTCAGAGACTAGCGAGTGTGGCGACATGAGCTCGAGGAATTCTGTAGCAACAGAATATCCGTACTCTGAAAAAAGAACTACGAGCGACTCCCTTGAAGAGCGAAATACCCTGTGATAGGATGGGGAGCCTATGGTTGCAAATGTCAAAGTAGAGCGCAATACCAATGAAAATAACCTCAACCTTCTCCGGAGGTTTACAAAGCGCGTCCAGGGTTCGGGAGTCTTGCGAAAAGTGCGCAGTCACAGATACTACGTTAAGGTTATTTCTCCAAACGTCAGAAAGAAGAAGACGCTGCAAAACCTTACCTATAAAGGAAAAATCAACGAACTCATAAAGCTAGGGAAAATCACCCCTAAACAGCACGGTACACGGTAAATGAAAAAGGGAGAGGTCGCAATTTCACAGACTATAAAAGGCAAGCTCCCTCGCTTGCCTTTTTTAGAGATGAAGCAGTATTGCCTTGGAGCATCTTTCACGGTGAGCATTGTCTTTGTGGGAGAAACGCGTGCTCGCGCTCTTAACACAATGTATCGTGGGAAAAGTTATGTTCCCAATATTCTCACATTCCCCCTATCAAAAGAAAGCGGAGAGATAGTCATATGTCTCTCTCAAGCGCGGAGGGACGCAAAAAAATTTTCCATGAAAAAAAGCGAATTTCTTCACTATCTTCTTATCCACGGTTTTTTTCATTTGAAAGGTATGGCACATGGTAGTAAAATGAATGTACAGGAGAGGCGGGCGAGAAAAAAGTTTTCTGTTCCGGAAGCACAGTAGAAGTTCTCGTCGTTTTTTTTGCGTCCCTCACGTAACGAGGGAAAACTATTTATGGTGCGCAACATTATTACAGGAATTGACATCGGCACATACCAGGTGAAAGTCGTTGTCGCCGAGGGAGGTAAAGACGGCACACCGCCGCGCATACTTGGCAAAGGCTATGCCGAGTCAAAAGGCATGCGCCACGGCTATATCATCAACCCTGCGGACACAATCCGCAGTGTAAAACAAGCAGTCGCTCAAGCGCAAAAGGCTTCAAAAGAAGATATCAAACGCGCTTTTATTTCCGTTGGAGGTGTCGGCATCGGCAGTTTGGTTTCTCAAGGCTCGGTCATGGTATCGCGCGCTGATTCCCTCGTAACGGAGCTTGATATGGAAAAAGTGCTTGAAGCCTCTGAAGCGGATATCCCCTCTACTCTCTCGGTCAATAAAGAAATAATCCATAGCATTCCGCTTCAATATAAAATTGATGGGAAAGTTGTTCTCGGACGTCCGATAGGAATGAAGGGCGCCAAGCTTGAAGTGAAAACGCTCTTCGTCACATGCCTCAAGCCGCATTTAGATGACCTCATTTCTGCCATTGAAGAAGCGGGTGTTGAGGTAATTGACGTCATGGCATCCCCTATTGCCGCAAGTTTTGTGACATTGAGCAAAACACAGAAAATTGCGGGGTGCATTCTCGCCAATATTGGCGCGGAAACGCTTTCCATTGCCGTATTTGAAAATAGTATTCCGATTTCCCTTGAAGTCTTCCCTATCGGTTCAACCGACATCACCAACGACATTGCTCTAGGACTGCGCATCCCCATTGAAGAGGCGGAACAGGTAAAGCTCGGTGCAATCACCGCGGCAAATTATTCTCGCAAAGAACTCGATGAAATCATCAGTGCGCGATTATCGGACATGTTTGACCTCATTGAGGCACACCTTAAGAAAATCGGGCGCAACGGACTGCTTCCCGCGGGAATCATTATCACCGGCGGCGGCTCGGGCATTGGCACCATTGAAGACTTCGCTAAAGCCGCTCTTAAACTCCCTTCTCGAAAAGCAGTATTCCAGTCGCGCGGGGCAAATAGCGAAAACATTGAAACCACCTGGTCAGTTGCCTACGGCCTCTGCCTTTTGGGACTCTCAAACGATAACGACGAGACATTAGGTAAGAAGTGGGCTAAAAAAACGGGCAATAGCATAGTTTCTTGGGTCCGCCAATTCCTTCCATAAGGGCGCAATTCCAACACAGAAAAGCCTAAAATCAAGGTGTTTCTTTTTTGTTTGTTTCTGTTATGATGGGGGCACATTAAAACGAAAAGCCTTCAATACAGCCACGCAACATGCCACAAATTAAACCTGAAGTAGAAACGTTTGCGCGTATCAAAGTGCTCGGTATCGGCGGTTCAGGACGAAATGCAGTCAATCACATGATTAATTCTCGGGTGACGGGAGTAGACTTTATTGCGGTTAACACGGATGCCCAAGACCTTCACCACTCCGCTGCTAAGAAAAAAATTCACATTGGAAAAAATCTCACTCGGGGGCTCGGTACCGGAATGAATCCCGACCTTGGGCGCAAAGCGGTTGAAGAAACAAAAGAAGAAATTCAGGAATCGGTAAAAGGTGCGGATATGGTATTCCTTGCCGGAGGTTTTGGCGGTGGTACATTTTCGGGTGCAGCAGCACCAATCGCCCAAATCGCGCGGGAACTGGGGGCTCTTACTGTCGCCGTCGTTACAAAACCTTTCTTCTTTGAAGGACAGCAAAGAATGCGCATTGCCGAACAAGGGCTTGATAGCCTCCGAAAGGCGGTGGACGCCATCATTATTATTCCCAATGACCGATTGCTCAATACCATCACCAAGGAAACAACGGCTAAACACGCATTTGCAATGTGCGACGAAGTCCTTAAGCAGGCAGTTGAAGGAATTTCCGACCTTATTACTACTCCGGGAGTCATCAATATAGACTTTGCAGACATTAGAGCCGTCATGGAGAATGCAGGTAGTGCTCTCATGGGAATTGGAACTGCAAGCGGAGAGAATCGCGCAATTGAAGCCGCGAAAATGGCTATCAATTCCCCTCTTCTTGAACTCTCTATTGCGGGTGCTAAGGGGGTTCTCTTCTCGGTTGCCGGAGGTGATGACCTCACTATGTTTGAAATTCAAGAAGCGGCGAAGGTCATTACTGAATCCGTTGATACGGAAGCAAAAATCATATTTGGAACAATATACACCGATGAGCTCAAAAAGGGTGATATTAGAATAACGGTTATTGCATCGGGATTCCCCGAAAGCCCGGGAAAGAGAGCGTCTCTTTTTCCTGGCATAGGAATGAGTAATAAAGACAACAAAGATAGAGAAGAAAAGGGGAAAATTTACAATACGCCTATTCAGAGCTCTGAAAGTAAAGCCGCGGAGAAAAAGGAAGTAGCGAAGGAGCAGGAGGAAGCAGACGATGACTGGAGTGCGGTTCCCGCATTTTTAAGACGAAGCAAACTCAAATAGAAGTCGCTCACACTCTTTCCCAAAAGCACGCATAAAATCTTGCTAGATTTTTTGCTCCGCTCGGCGTCGACCGTGCCTGCGCGAGGCTTTTGAGAAAGAGTGTTCGCTCCCGATTAAAAAAGGATTGCTCATTTAAAAGTAAGAGCAGAAAGTACAGGAAAGAGAAAAGTGCCTCGCACCGCTATTGGTGCGAGGCACTTTTTGATTTTATTGAGACTTGCTATTATAATGTGCAAATGTTGTACGAACTGGCAATAATCGTCGGAGGTCCGGCAGGAGTCGCAGCTGCAGTTTATGCCGCGCGAAAACGCCTTAAAACTATTCTCATTGCCAAAGAATTCGGCGGACAAAGTACTGTCTCAACAGATGTCCAAAACTGGATAGGAACCGTTTCTGTTTCCGGCACCGAATTTGCCACAATGCTTGAAAAGCACGCGCGCGCCTATGCGCAAGATGTGGTTGATATTGTAACCTCGGAGTGGGTAGAAGGTATTGAGAAAAAAGACGACAGATTTGTTGTAAAGACGAACGAAAAAAAGTACGAAGCAAAAACGGTTCTCATCACCACCGGAAGCAAGCGCCGCAAACTCCTTGTCCCAGGAGCAGACAAATTTGAACACAAAGGCTGTACCTACTGCGCATCCTGCGACGGACCTCTTTTTGCCGAACAAGACACAGTGGTTGTGGGCGGTGGCAACGCTGGTTTTGAAACCGCCGCAGAGCTTCTCGCGTATGTCAAAAGCGTAACACTTCTTGAAGCCGGAAAAGATTTTAGAGCGGACAAAATAACTATTGATAAGGTTCTTGCGCATCCTAATATGAAAGCGCTCACGGAAGTAAACATCCTCGAAATTAAGGGAGATAAGTTCGTGAATGCAATTGTCTATGAAAAAGACGGGAAACAGGAAACACTGCCGACTGGAGGTATTTTTGTTGAAATCGGACTTATTCCCACCACATCATTTGCAAAGGACATTGTAAAACTCAATAAATACGGACAAATCGTTATTGACCCGCGAACACAGCGAACTTCAGTTGAGGGTATTTGGGCTGCGGGAGATTGTACTGATGTGCTCTATCACCAAAATAATATTGCCGCGGGAGACGCGGTGAGAGCGCTTGAAGATATCTATTTTCACTTAAAAACCTAGTTTTTGAAGCTATTGACTTTATATTAAAAATGTGCTGATATCAGCACAGGTAGTTCACTGCAAACCACAAATCAAGCACAAAAAGAAAGAAGAGGTATCTAATGCAAACAATACCTGCGGCACAGAAAGTGCAGCAAAACGGTGCCAGCGCCAACGGGTCCCACCCTTCTCAAGAGGTGAAGCAGAAATTCGTGCTTCTCCGTTTCAACGAGGGGGTGGAAAATGGCAAAAAGGGCTGGCATTCCTGGAAATGCCAACAAGACGTACGTGAGGGCCGGGTGCTCCATGTCTTGGAAGGAGAAAAAAAGCCCCTCAACAGCGGAGAAATCTGGCTGTGCGCCGAGGTACGCGAGGAGAAACGGGAAGGAGGATATCCTCGCATCATTGTGACGCTTGTCGAGCACATGGCGTTCAAGCTGGGAGAAAAGGTAGTCTGCGATTTCAAGAAAGGACCGCAGAACAGCCCGATCCCGGACTGGGTGGCGCAGGTATGGAAAAACGGCATCTGTACGAAATACGTGCCGGACCTAAAAGGAGTGCTCCCTTCAAAGGAAATCTCCATTTGGCACTGCGAAACAGTAACATCCCTTTCCTTCAACTGGGAAAGGAGTTACCGCAAAATCGCGGTGAGACTCATCAATCCTGCCTAATCGGCAAAAACCAATCCCTCGGACAATTAAACTGTCCGAGGGATTTTATTTTGTATAAAAAAACTAACTGTGGGCGGTAGTGAAGATTATTTCATAATAAGAAGGACTCGGTCAGGAATAATTTTCTCGTCGTCACTCAAAAATTTTCCCGACCCAGTCTCGCGACCAGCAAAGCTTTGCTGGTACCCGCTCCGACTTTCAAGTCCTCTACACAAAGCTTTGCTTTGTTCACCGCTACACAAAATCAAAAAACCGCTTGCGCGGTTTAGATTTTGTGGGCGGTAGAGGACTTGAACCTCTGACATCGTCAACGTCAATGACGCGCTCTACCAACTGAGCTAACCGCCCAAACTTTACTTTAACGCAATGAGCTACTAAAACAGCTAACCGCCCGTAGAAATTAGACTACATGAAAATTAAAAGCTGTGGAAGAGCTAAATTTAGAGGGGTTTAACGTCCTTCCGATTCCACCATTTGAGCTGTAAGTGATTTCGCCCCCAAAACTTTTCGGCGGACGGATTTTTCTTACGGCAAGGTCTTGTCTTAACGTAAACTTTCTAAAGAAACCAAACCGTGAGAAACATAACAGTGAAGTTAATTGCTGACACTACACACCATGTGCAGAATGCCTTTAGAACAAATGCCTGCACATAAGTGAAGTATAGAGAGAATAAGAAGCCAAATGTTACAATTGCCTGAATTGGCCAAAACGCGACTGCACTCCCGGCATAAAGCCATGTGAGAATGAGAATTGCTGTATACATTCCAAAACCGGCAAACGAATTGGATATACCTAAGGTTTTACTCTGCGGACTATATTGCACCTTTTGGCACCACTCTTTTGGGAAAAAGGGGCAAGCAACGTTGGTGCCGCGGATTTTGTGGTATATCAAATAAAGCATGTCCAGAGCGCCGATTATTCCGAAAATATAAAGAATGGGTATAAGATTCATAAAATTATTTAGAAAAGTTGAAAATGATGCCCTGTAAAAAATAGCGTGAGAATGACCGTACCAAGTACCGTAGACGCCAAAAGAAGGCCGAGTGTTTTCTTAAGACGACCGGCGTCGGGTGTATGGGGTGACAAATACAAGACTACGGTGGCAACCGCATATAGTAGTACGGAAAAAATGCTTTTTGATGTCCAATGATGACCGGAAAAATTCTTCAACCAATCCTTTAATGGCGCCGATAATTCCGCCCAGATAGTAATAATCACAACAAAAATAATTGTAATGATTGCCGCGTATGCCGATGAAATGATTAGTTTTGATTTATTCATAAAGACATATCAGTTGATTACACCCCAGCGAGCGGTGGCGGAGATTATGAATCCCATCGCGCCAATAAGAAGCCCGAGCACGGCAATAGCACCGGCAAGCCATACGGTAAGACTGCGGAGCTTAAGCCGCTCCATGTCCTCTTTTCCAAGCAAAGTGATGAAGAATACAGTCATCGCAAGTGGGATAACGAATAGGAAAATATGTTCCTTGGTCTCCATGATAATATTGTGCACCCACGGCGCGACACTGCTTTTGATTATCGGCTTAACAAGCGTTCCGTAATACACGACATAGTAGTAGCCGCCGGAGAGCCAGCTCGCGATGAAAGCACCAACGCCTATTGCCGCAGTGATAACCATACTTTTCCGCGAACCCCCATCGCCTTTCAGTTTCCCTAACAGCCATAAAAACGCATCAATGCCAATAATGGCAAAACCGAGATGGAGACCGATAAGAACAGGTTTGCTCTGTAGTATGGCGACAATATCCATGGAAGAATTATAACACGAACATACGCTCTAAAGAATGTTTAGCTTAAATCTTTTTTCTTATCTTCAAATTCCTTTTTATCAATCTCGCCTTTGGCGTAGCGTTCTTTTAAGATTTTCTTTTTCATTTTGCTTACTTACCCATTACTTTCAAGATATCTCGCACAACCGTTTCGGCTTCTTGGTCACCGTTTACTGTGTAGTCGCAGTGTTCTTCATATAAAGGAATTCGTTCGTCATAGAGTCCTGTAAGAGTCTTGTCCTTGAATCCAATAATTCCACGTGGGACATCGCCAATTCTTTTTTCAAGAGTTTCTAACGAGACTTTTAGATAGATTATTTTTGAAATTTTTTTGAGGTGATTCACTGCATCTGTCTGGTATATGATGCTGCCCCCTGGAGATATCACGAAGTTGTCGCGACCGTTTGTCTGCGAAATAGTGGCTTTCGCCTCTGCGTCCAAAAATGCTTCATCGCCCAATTTCTCCACTATTTGTTGCAACAACAAATAGTGTTTCTGTTCCAAACTTGTATCAATATCGAGGAATGCATAGCCAAGCCAGTCGGCCAATTTTTTGCCTACGAAAGATTTTCCTGAACCCGGCATTCCTACCAGTGTTATGTTCATTTTGTATTAAATATAGTAACAAACTTTCTTTCATTCCATAAAAAATGGGCTCCGAGTAGAAAATGTGTCTACAGGGAGCCCGTGACTCATAAGCCGCTGCTTGTTAGCTATACCAGAGGTAGAGCGAAAAAAAGATAATCTGGCCAGCGAGTGTCACTGCAATCATTGTCACGGCTTCGGCAGCAGAGTAGCCAGTATCATTTCTCCAAGCTCTATTTTCTCTGGCGCGGAGAAAGAAGCAAGTTGCTCGAAAGCCGAGGTATATCTGCGACAGGATAACACAGATGTTAGTGATAGTGTAAAGAGCGCTAATTGCTTTCACCCATATTGGAGAGTCAAAGCTTAGTGCTCGAATCCCCATCTTCGCTAGAACTCCGTGGAACAGGGTAAGTAGAACGAGGAGCACCATGAGATAGACATAGCTCCACCGGCGCTCCTCACCTCTCGTGCTCTGATAAAGATTGAAGACATATGGTCGTATCAACATCTTCCCAATAAAGGGAAGCATGCCGACAAGCTTAGCAAAGCTCTTCATGTGAGCCTCCCTTTCTATGGTTTAGTGTTCAAACAGTCTGCACTCAAAGTATCAGTGACAGGAGTAAAAATCAAACTGCCCAATATCATTTACTTTCTTGATTTTAAAATCTCGTCAATTTGGCGAATTTCGTTCCAAATACCGTCTATCAAATCATGTTCTTTGGCTTGTTCCAAATTAACCCATGCGAATTCTGTTGCATCCTCATCGAGTTTTACCTCGCCTGAAACATACGGAGTAAAATAAGAAAAACATATGCAAGGCACCCCGTCTGGACGAATGAATGCGAGGTCAGTCAGAAGTTCAAGCGTGCCTATTTCTAAATTAACTTCTTCTTTTATTTCACGCTTCATAGATATTTCCATGACACCATACCATTGTGGAGCACCCTTCGTAGCGACAGGAAGATTCACATAGTCATCTGTATTAAGCCCCCCGCCGGGAATCGTCCACTTTCCAGGCATCATTTTTTTATGCAAAGCCCTTTTGGTAATAAGATAAGTGAAATCTGGCTTATAAATAAGTATTGTGGTAACAACCCTATGAAGCTCTTTATCTTTTATGTTGCTAGAAATATTTTCCATACTCACATTATAACTGTTTCGTTTTAATGCGGAGGAGGTGAGATTTGAACTCACGATGCCTTTCGGCATGGCGGTTTTCGAAACCGCTGGAATAAACCACTATCCGACTCCTCCAACACACCTTCAAAAAACTCGCTCCACCATAGCATTTTTTGCCATTTTTTCAAAAAATGCTATAGTTTCCTTGGGTTTAGGCCGTTATTACGGTCCCATCGTTTATGATGGGTACCTGTGGACGGTCCCATCGTTTATGATGGGTACCTGTGGACGGTCCCATCGTTTATGATGGG
>JBBTXU010000029.1:0-9857 GCA_038062155.1 Patescibacteria group bacterium
GGGTGGTTGTGTCCTATATTACAGGGTCAACCAATTTTCTTTTATGGTATGATATACCGATAAGACCCGTGTTCACAATCGTTGTTTCGCTCTATGTCATAGCCTTTGCTTACGCTACTCTCAAACACCACCTTTTCAATGTCAAAACATTTGCTGTTGAAATGCTCACGTTCATATTGTGGGCTTTTCTACTCGTTCGAATTCTTTTAGGAAGCCGTTCTCCGGAAGCAATTCTACCCGACCTCATTTTGTTATAGCCGTTGTAATTATTGGCGTGTTTCTCATACGCGCGGGACTGCGTGAAGCAAAACTAAACATCAAACTCGACGATCTCAATCACAATCTCCAAAAGAAAGTCGATGAGCAGACAAAGGAAATTCGCACAGCCTACGAAGTAGAAAAGAAAGCACGCGTTGAACTTGAAGAGTTAAACCATGCAAAAAACGACTTTATCTTGGCAAGCCAGCATAACCTCCGCACTCCACTTACTGTTGCTAATGGATATATTGAACAGATTGGCATAGGAATAGAGAAGGGAGACATAGGAAGTCTCCATACGTATTTGGACAAAACGACTGGGGCGATGGAAACAATGGCAAAACTGGTAAATGGCCTCATTGATGTAACAGATCTCAAAGTAGGGAAAGGGGGTCTTGTGGAAAAGGCTAAAAATAAATAACAATATGGATTTTTCAAACATCAATTACTATGCTCTTTCGGGACTTTTCAACTTCTTTGTAGCTCTTATTTTTGGTTTGTTTGTGTACCTTAAAGACCGAAAAAGTGAGGTTAACAGAGCATTTTTATTCCTTACGACCAGTATTATGGTTTGGTCGAGTGGATATTTTTTCTGGCATATCAGTACCGGTGAAAAACTAGCCTTACTATTCACTCGTATATTAATGGTAGGTACCATTATGGTCTCTCCTACGTTTGTTCATTTTGTGCTTGCTCTCTTAGGGAAGACTCGACAATACAAACTCTTTCTCCGATGTAGTTATAGTCTTTTTTGGTTTTTTAATCTCGCAAATATTTTCACGCTACTTATTGTTTCTGGAGTTGCACCATTTCTGATGTTTCAATATTGGCCCCAGCCCGGATTTCTGTTCCACTTTTTCCTTTTCGCATGGATTGCCTACGCGCTGTACGGTACTTTTCTTTTAATACGTTCATATCCCAAGGCCGATGCCTCACAAAAAGCCCAGATTCGCTACGTTCTTGTAGGTATCAATCTCGCGTATCTCGCAGGTGGCACCAACTGGCCAGGATGGTATGGCATTCCCATCCCTCCTATCTTGACACCCGCAGCATCCATTTACGTCATCATGATCGGCTACGCCGCTCTCAAGCATCATTTATTCAACATGCGTGTTCTTACGGTAGAACTCCTGACCTTTACAATTTGGGGTTTTCTTCTTTTGCGATTAGTAACGGCGGGTTATTCTCTTGGTGTTTTTCTTCCCAACCTCGTACTGTTTGTTGCGGTAATTATTATCGGTATTTTTCTCATTAGGGCCGGTTTACACGAGGCAAAATTAAACAGCCAGCTTGATGACCTCAACCATAATCTTCAAAAGAAAGTGGATGAGCAGACCAAGGAGATTCGCTCAGCATATGAAGTTGAGAAAAAAGCACGTGTTGAACTTGAAGAGCTTGATAAAACAAAAACAGACTTCATTCTTGCCGCCCAGCACAATTTGCGCACGCCACTCACTATTACAAAGGGTTATGTGGAAGAAATAGGGGCCGAAAGTGAAAAACTTAATAGCCCACAACTCAAAACATTCGTGGATAAAACCAAAAGTTCACTTGAAATCCTTGCCCAGCTTATTAGTGGCCTCATTGATGTAACAGATCTCAAAGTAGGGAAGGAGGGGTTTACGCATAATAAAAAATCATGACCAATTTCGATATTTACTCACTCATTGTTATTATTCCGACTGCTTTGGTTTCGAGTGTTGGATTGGTTATTCACTTAGGGAGTAAAACACTCTCTTCTCGCGCCTATTTTCAATTTATAATTACGGTTGTGATATGGATGGTGGGTATTGGGGTTTTCCGCATAGCAAGCTCTGTAGAAATTGCCACATTTATTGTTCGTTTAAATTATTATTTGGGGACATGCATTGCCGCATCATTCTTCTATTTTTGTTTGGTATTTCCACAAAACAAAAAACCGCCAAAATGGGTCTCGGTCCTTCTTATTCTCTCCCTCATAGGATTCATTCCTCTTTTCTACTCCGGCATCTTGATTGGTGATGTGGTATATATGGGCGGAATTCAACAGTGGGGTTGGGGGTTTGGTCCTCTGTGGTTTATCTTTGACATCTTTTTCGGATTACTTTCTTTTGGCGGATTGTTTCTCATCTATCACAAATTCCGCAAAGCGCCTCCCGGTCTTACCAAAGCCAATCTCAAGTTTATGTCAATTGGTATGGCTTTAGGATTTATCCCTCCCACCATCATTAATATACTTCTTACCCGGCTTGGTATTCAGGGATTCAACTGGTTGGGGCCTATGAGTTTGCTCGGATGGGTGGGAGTAACGTCTTACTCCATCATGAAATACCGCCAGCTCAACGTGAAGTCTGTCGTTGGCGAGGTATTTATTGTACTCATGATGATACTGTTGCTCATCAATGTATTTCTTGACGAGCGAATCTTGGGTATATATGGAAAATTGGCAATTTTCGTCGCTTTTGTGTTTGTTGCATACCTTTTTATGAAGAGCGCGCTTAAAGAAGGGGAACAGAGGGAACAACTCGATGACCTCAACCACAATCTCGAAGCAAAAGTGGCAGAGCAGACGAAAGAAATAAGAGTAGCCTACGAAGTTGAGAAAAAAGCACGTGTTGAACTTGAAGAGCTTGATAAAACAAAAACAGACTTCATTCTTGCCGCCCAGCACAATTTGCGCACGCCACTCACTGTCGCTAAAGGCTATGTCTCCGAAATAGATAACTCTTTCAAAAAAGGAAACACCTCTGATTTGGAAAATTATCTGGGCAAAACAACGGGCGCGCTGGACACTATGGGTCAGTTGGTCAATGGCCTTATCGATGTCACCGACCTTAAAGTGGGGAAGCGGGGATTTACTAAAGAGAAATAAACCGGATATTTACTGTCCTCACACATAAAATTCTGCTGAATTTTTGTGCGAGCCCGACTCGCGCCGTCGCGCTTTGTCTCGGACTCGCTTCGCGAGTCCGCCCTCTTGGACTGAAACCTTGGACCGCAGAGGTATATTAAGAAATATTCATTCTTCGCTCGGACAAAAACATTGTGCGCGCTGAGGGACTCGAACCCCCGACCAACCGCGTATAAGGCGGCCGCTCTACCAACTGAGCTAAGCGCGCGAGTTTTAAGTTTCCGAAGTACGCAGGTATTTTATACCCATTTGCACAAAATCTCCAATTCTTTTTCCCTACTCAAAGTGTATGTGCTCTCGCTCGTTTTCAATTATTTCTTTGAGTGCTGGGTATTCCGATAGAGACGGGTCGGTATCAATGAGCGCTTTCGCTTCTTCACGCGCTGCCTCAACCATTTTAATATTGCGTATTGCTTCCATCGCCAAGTCAGACAACCCCCACTGCTTTCGTCCGGAAAGCTCGCCTCCTCCGCGTTGTGATAAATCAAGTTCGGCCAACTCAAATCCATTTTTTGCGGCAACCAAGGCTTTCAATCGCTCAAGAGAAGTATCGCTTTTCGTATCAGCAAAAACGAAACAGTAGGACTGATGCGTGCTTCGCATTACCCGACCGCGAAGTTGGTGAAGCTGGGCGAGCCCGAAGCGCTCTGCACCCTCAATAATAATGACGGTTGCATCGGGAACGTTTACCCCAACCTCAACAACAGATGTTGCGACAAGAATATCTGTTTTCTTTGCCTTAAACTCCGCCATCGCTTTATCTTTCTCCAGCTTGTTCATTTTTCCGTGGAGAATTCCAATTTCATATTCAGGGAACACGCTTTTTTTAAGGCGTTTAGCCTCTTCTTTTACTGATTTGACGTTGAGAGCCATAAGCTTTGTCGGATCGGGCTCATCAATGCGTGGGCAAATGACATAGGCTTGTCTCCCAGCTTTTATTTCCTTACGTATAACGTCATACGCTTCCTCTCTTTTCCCCGGCAATACTATTTGAGTTTCCACCGGTTTACGCCCGAGGGGCATTTCATCGAGCAGTGTGAGGTCTAGGTCGCCGTAAATGGTCAGTGCAAGCGTACGGGGAATAGGGGTCGCGGTCATTGAAAGCAAGTGGGGCAAAATTGCATCTTCCTTGTGGCGGAGTGTCCGGCGTTGTCTCGTGCCGAAGCGATGCTGTTCATCAATGATGACGAAGGCTAAGTTTTTGAATCCCACATCTTTTTCAATAAGAGCGTGCGTGCCGATAAGAATAGGAATCTCCCCATTGTCGACCCATTTGAGAAGTTGAGTCCGAGGGATATCTGTTGGTTTTTGAGGGTCAGTTTTTGAAGGAAATTTTTTACACCCGCTGCCTGTGATGAGCCCAATTGCAATAGGCAAATGCTTAAAGTAATCCATGAAGGATTGAAAGTGCTGTTCGGCAAGAATTTCCGTCGGTGCCATATAAGCCACCTGAAGGTTGCCGAAGTCCTGTCGCGGTGGGGAAGTGGTAACCACCGCATATGCCGCCGATGCAGCAACCGCGGTTTTTCCCGACCCCACATCTCCTTCAAGCAATCGCGACATCGGGGCTTTCTTTCCGAAGTCTTCCAATATGTGCGAGATTGCTTTCTGTTGAGCGAGAGTTAATGGAAAAGGGAAACGCGAATTGAACTCCTCCATCTCTTTTTTATCTTTCTTTACAGTGAACGCGGAATACTCCCCATACATTTTTCGCTCCTGCTGTTTTTGAAGCTGTATGAAAAACACTTCTTCAAATGCAAACCGCTTTCGCGCGGCAAGGCTGTCTTGCTCCTTTTGCGGAGCGTGAATCCAGATAAGCGCGGTGCGAAGCGAGGGAAGGTGATACTGCTCAAGAATATGCGTAGGGAGCACTTCGTCCATAGAATCAAGCACTCTTTCTTTGAAGGCTTTTTGAATCGCGTGATATATCCAACGGGAAGTAATTCCCCGACTCTCACGGTAGATAGCGGCGGGAAAACCCTTGTCTTTTTCGCTGAAAAGGGACTCTCCGACCCCGATGGGAATATGTTTTGCTTCTTCAATCGCAGGATTGACGAATGAGAGCACTCCTTTGCGTTCCGAGACTTTTCCTTCAACTTTCACGAACGCCCCCTCTTGGATTATTTTTGCGATATAAGGCTGATGGAGCCACAGCGCTTTTATCTTTCCAGTTTCATCCTCAACAACCGCTTCCGCAATGGGGATTTTACTTTTCCACGCCCTGCCTATCTTTAAATGAGAAACTTTCCCATAAATGAGTACTTGCTCTCCTTTTATTAAGTTCCCAATATTTTTTACCTGGGCGGTATTTCCATAGCGTACCGGGAAGTAGTAGAGCAAATCCCGCACGCGCGTGAGCCCGAGCTTCTTGAGCGCCTTTTTCTGCACAGGGAGGAGCCGATATGCTTTCTCAAGTGAGAGCGAAGGTTGCATTGCCCTATTATACTAGGAGCTTACCTTTACGCTCCTTGACTAATCCTTCTCTTTTCATCACGACAAAATCGCGCTTATAAGCGCGATAATACATAAGAACAATTTTTAAATTGTAAACTTATCACAGCGAGCGTGCAATAAAGCCGACGGCAAGAATTCCCAAAAAGTTCATGAGAAATGACAGTGGCGCTACCACTACCGCCTGTGTTTTTGAAAGCCCCATGAGCGTTAATCCCAATTCATCGGGTAGTGGTGAGGCAATAATAACCGCTCCTAAAAGTGTGGCAAGTCTTTTTCCCATACGGGTGCGCAAAAAGGAGTGAAAATGTTTGATTTTAAGCTTGGTGAAAAATGAAGATATACTTTTTGAAAGATGGTCGCGGATAAAAAGGAAAAGAACCATATCACCGATAACTGCGCCTATTGCCCCGAACAAAGCAACCAAGAAGAGCGATTCAGACCGAGCAATTTCACCCAAGACAACTGTTGATGGTGCAAGAGTGAACACCGAGGTGAAGAATATTCCCGCGATAAAGCTTCCGAAGAAACGTAAGCCTTGCACCCCAAGTATAAATTGCTCTAAGGCGTTGGTCTGCGCGAGTAAGAACGCGACAATAATGCTTAAGAAAATAAATACGGCGTCTTGTCTCATGACTGTGCGTGCTTTTCTTCTGCTGGTTTCATGCCAGTGAGGGGAATTGCGACATAGAATGTTGCTCCCTCTCCTTCTTTGGACTCAAACCACAAATTTCCGCCCACATGGTCCATGATTGATTTTGCCATGTAGAGGCCGAGGCCCGTGCCGCGAGTATTTTGCTTCTTGGCAACTTCGGCCCTGAAGAATTTGATAAAGATTTTTTCTTGGTCTCTCTTTGAAATTCCCAATCCAGTGTTTCTAATAGTAATGACAAGGTTTTCTTGAGATAGAGTATTACCTGCAAGTACCTCTGGTCGCACTTGTGCTGTTTCAATACCGATAATGCCTCCCGAAGGCGTGTAGTGAATAGCATTGGAAATCAAATTGTGTAGCACAATGCGCAAAAGTCGTGCGTCAGCAGAAATCTCGCGAATTTCCGCTCCGTATTTCTCTTCCACTTTGATATTGTTTTTCGCCACCTCATTTCCCAATTCGTCCAAAATGCTTTTTACTATGAGCACTGGATTAGTAGGCGCGAGCTCAACTGCGAGCATTCCGAGTTCCATACTGGAGACATCAAGAAGGGTATTGATGAGGTCGACGACACGGTCATTGTTTCGATAAATGCGCTCAATGTGCTCTTTCTGGTCAGGGCGAAGGTTCTCACTGTTTTGCTGAAGGAGCATATCAGCAGAGCCCTTGATAATGGTCGGGGGAGTGCGCAATTGATGCGATGCAAGCAAAATAAAATCGTTTTTCGCGCGCTCAATGTTTTGCACCTGTTCAACGTAGTTTGAAAGCGCCTGCGAGAGTTCCTGGATGTCATCCCCCGTATGAAGTATCTCCGGCGGGGTGAGAGACCCGGGCTTAATCCTGTGAATAGATTGGGAAAGAGAGCGAATTGACCTGGTGAAAATAATGCTGATAAAAAAGCTTCCCAAAACGCTGATGACAAGCACAAGAATAATGCCGAGAGCAAAAAAACTAATCGAATCGGTGATAGTGCCGTAAAATTCAACAAGATTAACGATTGAAATAGCAACGCGCGCATTGTCGGGAGTTCTAAAAAAGAAAACAAGCTTTATTCCTCCTCGGACATCCTGAACGAATCCCTCCTCGTGAGTCACTATGAAGTAGGCGGTTTCTGGTGAGAATTCAGAAAATGTTTTAACACCATCTAGTGGCAGAATAATCACTCGTCCCTGATTTCCATATTTAAAACTCTGCAATGCTCGTATTTCATCCTCTGAGCTCTGCGTCGTGCTGAAACGCTCTTGGGTAACCTCCATAAGGTCGACCATTCGTATTTTTGTGTTTTCCCGAACAATGTCTTGGAATGCATGAAAGGCAATTAAGCTGGCCAAGATGATAGTACCGAGAGCGATTGAAATACTTCCTCCCACTGCTTTCTTCGTCAGACTCCCTCGGACAATCTTGAGAGATGGGTATTCTTTTGCCAATTTTTTTCGCACTTGGTTGAGCATCAGATCAAGCAGGAGGTAGTACATGATGAACTGAAAGCTCGCGAGCGCTACACCGTTTAGCATCAGCTTCACAAGCTCAACAGTTGCCATTTCGCCGAAGAGAATCTGCTGAACAACTCCCACGATATACGCAAATGTTGAGCAGAAAAATGTCCAAAATATAATGATAATAGGAAAACGTAACATTGCCCGATAGAATTTTTCCGGGTCTGCAGGCTTTATCTTGTCTGCATAGTAATCGCTAAAAGGACGGAACCACCTGTATCCCATATATCCAAATATCGCTCCCCCCACTCCCGGTACTTCCCAGAGATAGGCAAGAATGAGAACCGCTATCCGCTGGCTGTTTACGGTCTGATTGAGCACCTGATAAATAGGAGCGAGCGACCAATACCAAAGGGCGACTCCACCCCAGAGCATGAAGAGAACCTGAATTTTTAGACTAAAGAGGTTTTTATTTTTCCAGAAAAAGAAGCTGAGGACAACAGTGGGCACGAAGGCAACCCAGCAGAGCGTAAAGAGAATTGGAAGAGTTGCCGTGACTTTGCCCATCACGGCCAGAATGCCATAGAAGGTTCCAACGAGGGTTGAGGCAATAGCAAGTACGAGAAGCCAAGCGATGAGGCGTTTTTGATTTTTTTGTGCAGGGGAAAGAGCTTCCATCGCATTAACTATATCAAAAAAACTGCCAGAATTAAGGTACTTATCGGAGCAAAAATAAAAGGGGAGATACAATAAAAAGCCCCCGCCTTAGGCGGGGGCTTTATTTTTTTGAAACTAACGGAGGTATTCAGTCGTTTCCGTTGATAAGATCAAGGACAGCGCCTACAATTTGAGTCCCGAGAAGGATTGAAACATTCGGGTCATTATCTTCCCCTGTTCCAGGGCCGGGAATATTCAAAAAATCCCCACGCCTGATGTATTTTCCTTCTTCTGCGAAGTCGGCTTTGAAGCGTCTCCGAAGCTTGTCACTTGACCCGCCGCTCGATCCCAGGGAGAGCTTAAAAGCTCCCGTAAGATCTTCGTCTGTGAAAATAGCACTGCCAGTCACTTTCCTGTACGGATTGTGGACGATTCTTTCCCAAGACACGAGCCACCTCCCTCCACCCGCATCGGATTGGCGGGTAATTTCCACCCGAGCTTCGCTAGGCAGAATTGGTGCGATAACAAGCTTGCCATCACTTAGCTCTCTGACATTGAGCATAATGCCTTGGTGGCGGTTCCACCACTTTGGCCCCTTCTTTAGCTCTCCCATTGGATATGGCGCCACAAACACCTCCGTTTTGATTGGTTTTATAAGAACTTTAAAATCTCAAATCTGCTCTGAAACTACCCCTAAATACTGAAATAATCAAGCCAAAACAAAAACCCCGACAACGCATTATGCGATATCGGGGTTTAAAGAAACCGGGAGTTTATCGAGCTTCCCAAAGGCAAAGGAAAGCCATTCGCTTCCGTCACTCAACCGCACAAAAGCGACGGCATTGTGGTTAAAGCCAAACGCCCATCCGTCGCGCGCGAGCCGTCTCGTTTCACTCTCAAACGTCTGTATTATCATCCTGTCACTCTCGGTCATTTCTACGGACACGATGTATATTCCTACCGAGAGATCGCAGACTCTGATAACGCTATGATTGTCGGATTTATCGCACGTCTCGTATCCTTCTCCTCTTGCTTGCATCGGAATCAAAAGGAGGACGATAGAGAATACCAAAAGTACTCTTTTCATAAGCTCTCCTCTCGTATATGTAAAGGCCAAATCTTTCCTGAAAGTACTCTCAAAAACCCCAATAATCAAGATGAGAAAAGTTTTTTGTAAATTGCGGTGCCGCATGATTATACGCGGCATCCTGCAAAAATATAGTCGATGCTTCATCGTACTGGCGAGTGCGTTACACTTCTTATTTTTACGGAGAGGTGATTCGGTCACAGATAATTTCCTCGCCGTCGCTCGGAAATTTCCGCGATCCCATTTCGGCTTCCAATTCCGATTTTCAATTTTGGCGGAGAGGGCGGGATTCGGTCACGGATATTTTTCTTCGTGAACTCAGAAAAATTCCGCGACCCCAACTTGGCCTGACGGCCTCCGTCTTTCGAATCCGCACCCCCACACCAAATTTTGATATGAGAAATATATCAAAATTTGCTGTTGCGG